>NZ_JAVMIP010000010.1 GCF_031729055.1 Pseudocalidococcus azoricus BACA0444
GCTTAAGCCAGTCGTCGAGGATGTCGAACCACCCCCGCTCTGCTGGTGCGCGCCCTATTGCTATGGTCATGGAATTAAACCCTCTTGCAGATATTAAGTTTCCCTAGCAAGGATGCTCAAAGTGCTGTTACCTATCTTCACCCAGTTTGGTGGGCCAAGACGGACACAAATTTACACTTCAAGACGAGATTTATATCAAGATAAAAAGACCTGTGAAGAATTTCAACCACCGCAGTAGTCCGTTGATCCGGCAATCAGCGAGCTTGGCCACAGGCTAATGCAACCCAAATCCCTAGGGCAGGGTGGACGTGCATATTAACGTGATAGCGGAATTCTTACGAAATATCAAGTTTGATGGCGATGCTCTCATAAAACATAAACCCTAGGTAGGGTAAGCATTTTTACTTAGTTTACTCTCCTAAAATCTGCCAACCCTTAAGAAAGCCCCCAGTCTTGCCTGGAAATTTATCCTGATCCTAGGCCCGAAAACCAGCACCAGGGATGACTCAGAAATGAACCCCTGAATTCGGCCACCAAAATGGCGTAGTATCCTTAGGTCAATCCTGAATAAATTTGGAAACTTTTTTAACGGTTTACCTTTCCTTCACGGACATTTTGCCCCTATGGTTGGATATTTAGTTTCCTTAGGAATTTTTACTGCCACCTTTGCCCTCTTTAGTTTGGGATTAAGTTTGCATTGGGGCTTTACGGGACTGATTAATTTTGGCCATGTGGGCTTTTTGGCAGTGGGAGCCTATACAACAGTGCTCCTAAGCTTGGCGAACGTTCCCCTCGTTTTGGCTGTGTTGGCTGGAATGTTGCTCTCAGCCCTTTTGGGGGTAATTATGGGCTTTTCTACCTTGCGTCTGCGGGAAGACTATTTAGCCATTGTCACCATTGGGACTGCTGAAATCATTCGCCTGATTGCTCTGAATGAGGAATGGCTAACCCGTGGAGCGCGGGGGGTCTATGGCTATCCCTTACCTTTAGAGGGCTGGGAACCACAGCGATTTTGGGTAGTTGGGATGATCCTTGTTTTAACTGGGATTACAAGCTTGGGGGGCTGGCGCTGGTGGCAATGGTTAGGGGGCATGATTGATCTGCCTTTGCGGGTTAATCAACCTAGACGAGGGGCGGGCATTTTAGGGGCCTATTTGCTGACCTTAGTTGGCCTGGAGTGGAGCGTTTGGAGTTTAATTGATCAACTATTGGCCGGCCGGGGAGTTCAGGTTTTGTGGCTGCTGATTGCTCTGCTCTGCTGGGCTGTCGGGGTTGGGCTTTTATCCCTACGCTATGTTAATCCTAGACACTGGCGTAGTCTTCGGCGAGAATGGCTCTGGCTTTGGGGTGTCAATACCTTGGTGGCTGGCCTGGTGGGGATGTTGTACCGAGCCTTTGTCACCGGCCTATGGGAGTTTACCTATAAAGCGGTTTTGCTGTGGCTGTTGTTGGTTGTCTTAGGGATTGTCTTTTGGCAGTTGGAAACCTGGGTGCGTTCTCCTTGGGGGCGGGTACTTAAGGCGATTCGGGAAGATGAAGAAGTGGCTAAAGCTTTGGGCAAAAATGTCTTTTCCTATAAGTTGCAGTCTTTAATGTTAGGGGGAGCGATTGCCGGTCTAGCGGGGTCATTTTATGCCTGGCAGTTGACCTTTATTAACCCTGATGGGTTTATCTCATTGCTCACGTTCCAGGCCTGGACAATTGTAGTTCTGGGGGGGGCGGGGAGCAATGTTGGTGTTTTGATTGGTGCAACCCTATTTTGGGCTTACAGTACCCTGACCCGATTTTTACCCTTAGACGGCGGCCAATTAGATGCCTTGCGGGTGATGATTATCGGACTGTTACTGATCATCTTGATGATGTGGCGGCCCCAAGGTATTTTGGGCAAAAAAGAGGAACTGACCCTTGGACGCTAGTGATTTAACCCGACCGGCTCAATCTGGTACGGCAACCTTGGCTCCCCAGGCCCCGTTGTTAACCGCGACGGATATTTGCAAAAGCTTTGGCGGGATTAAGGCCGTAGAGCGGGCGAGTATTTCTGTCCAGGCCGGGAGCATTACTGGGTTAATTGGGCCGAATGGTGCGGGTAAAACAACCCTCTTTAATTTGCTCTGTAATTTTTTACCCCTCGATAGCGGTCGCGTGATTTTTGATGGTGAACCGATTAATCAACTCCAGCCCCACCAGGTTGCCCTCCAAGGTCTGTTACGCACCTTTCAAGTCGCCCGCGTCCTCTCCCGTTTATCGGTGATGGAAAATATGCTCCTCGCTGCTCCTCATCAGTCTGGTGAAAAACTCTGGAATGGTTGGTTACAGCCCCAGCGAATTCGCCAAGAAGAACAGGACTTACAACAACGGGCCTGGGAAATTTTGGCCTGTGTCGGATTAGCCACCAAAGCCCATGATTATGCCGGTTGCTTATCAGGGGGACAACGAAAACTCCTGGAATTAGCCCGCGTCATGATGCACCGCCCCCGACTTGTTTTACTTGACGAACCTGCTGCTGGGGTCAATCCGACCTTAATCCAACAAATTTGTGAGCATATTCAATGTTGGAATCAAGAGGGTGTAACTTTTTTGATTATTGAACATAATATGGATGTGATTATGTCCCTGTGTGACAACGTCTGGGTCTTGGCAGAAGGAAAAAATCTCGCCGCAGGCCCTCCCCAGGAGATCCAACAGCATCCTGATGTGTTAGCAGCTTATTTAGGTCAATAGTGGGGCTAAGTTTTTAATAAATTCTTAAAATCAAAACAGCAGCGGTAAGGCAGGATTTAAGGTCATTGCGATTTGGGGCTATTTGGGTTCGGGGAGAGTCGAAATCCTGGCCTGAGGCAGAATGGAGACCGGGAATGGCTTGGGGCCATCGGCTGTAAATGCGGCCATTGCTAGAGGACAGGCGCGCCAATATCCCTTGACTGGAACCCCCAATTGCCGACATTCACCCCCACGCCGACCCTGGGGATCATAGTGAGAGCAAAATCGACAAGTTGAGACATTTATCGAAGCGTGTTCCATTGGGGATCAACTCCGTAGTAAAAAGATACCTCTATCTCCATCCTAGGGAAGGGTTCAGGAGGGATTTTCAGTTGATCACAGCTTCAAGGGGTTATCAAGAGGGCAGTTGAGGATTTACAGGCCTGGAAAACAACTTTTAGAATCTTTTCAGAATGTCGTTACATTTTGCAATCAAAAATTTATTATTCTTATGCTCATAATTTTCTTAAACTGAGGATTAGAGTCGTCAGATCAGCAATGTTCTTCGATTGACTGAGGATTTGATTGATCCCAAATTACTTATCATAGTTTCAGCCCAATAAAAAATAGCCAAAAAAACGCCCATGACCAAATCACGAGCGTTACATAAAGCGATTTATCGCTACAGTTCGTTACTTTACAGAGCCTACGGCAACCTCTTGCGGGGGTAACAGGAAGAGTTTGAGTAGTTGCCCCATGTTGGCTGCATAGAGGGGGAGCTTGCGGAAGAACTTGACCAGGCCGGGTTGTTGGCTATTGGCAATCTCGCTCAGCTTGACATTGTTTTCCACACAGGCCTCGAGACGGGGATAAAACTCAGGATGATCCACATCTAAGACAATTGGAAAGACCCGCCCGGCGGTGGCATTGGTTTCTTTAATCACTTCCTTGTCAAATTCCCGCGCATCCAGGCCAATGGCAGCATAGAATTTCGACCGCTGGAGGTCATTCAGGTACATGGTGGCAAAAACAGACAAGAGGAAGAACCGACACCAGAGTTTGGGGGGAACCCAGGAGACCATCAAATAGCGACTCCAGGCCTTGCCAGAAAAGGAGCGAGGAATTTCTTTCAGCTTTTGCCACAGCGACCGAGGCCGATCCAGCATTTTCGGTTGGGCCCGCATCACCGCATCGAAGAAGTCCCCATGACGGTTTTCATCTTGGCACCAGTTTTCAAAGAACTTAAAGATGGGGTAAATCCGATCCTCTGGGTGCGCTTCTAAATGTCGGTAGATTTTGATGTACCGCCAATAGCCAATTTTCTCTGATAGATAGGTTGCGTAGAAAATAAACTCTGGTTCAAAGTAGGTGTAGCTGCGCACCTGAGTTAAAAAGCCTAAATCCAGGGACAAATTAAAGTCGGACATGGCCTTATTTAAGAAGCCAGCATGACGGGCCTCATCCCGAGACATGAGGGAAAAGCCCTCGGCCAAAATCGGATTTTTTCCCTTCAGTTTGCGACTCAGTTCCTTATAGAGAAGAAATCCAGAAAATTCAGCCGTGCAGGAGCGTTCTAAAAACTCCACAAACATCTGCCGGGTTTCCCCATCAATATGCTCCCAGGACTGCTCAAAGTCTTCATCCCGGACAAAGTGGTGGCGATTATAGTCCGTGCGAAACTCAGCTAAAATCGCTTCTAGCTCGGCCTGATTTTCCGTGACATCAAGCTGGGCCATTGCCTCAAAATCGGTGGTATAGAACCGGGGAGTGAGAATCGTTTCTTGGGCCGGTGCTTTCACCCCAGGCCGGACTTCATCAAACTCAGGCTTAGTTAAAGTATTAACCATGGTTGTATCGCTGTCGTTCCAGATATGCGGACACTCATTTAAGCATCGTAGCGAACCTCCCCTCTGAGTTGGCAATTGTTTACAGAAGCGTTACATTTCTCCATCTTGACCCAGAATCTGATTAACCCGTGCTACAGGGGAAAGTGCCCAAGCCTGGGGGACAATGGATTTCCATATTAATGTCAAGGGAACCCCTAACCCGACTGCGGCCCTTAAAAAATGACTAAATTATCTCGATGAATGACGGTGTCGGGGCCGGCGTAACCCAAAATTTTGGGAATGTCTTCGGAATGTTGGCCACAGATCAGGGCTAATTCGCTGCTGTTGTAATTAACTAATCCCCGAGCTATCTCAGTGCCGCTTAAGTCGCATACTTGCACCGCGTCCTCGGCCTGGAAGACTCCGGCAATCCCTTTGATACCCGCAGCTAATAAAGATCGCCCCTCCCCTTGAATCGCCCGAATTGCCCCCCCATCTAAATGGAGTTGTCCTTGGGGAATCAGGGCCCTAGCAATCCAACGTTTACGGGCATTTACTGGTTTGGCCTGGGGCATAAATTGGGTTCCCAAAGCTTCCCCACCGAGGATTTTTAAGATGTTTTCCGGTTGCTGCCCATCGGTAATCACTGTCCGCACCCCAGCCTCGGTGGCAATTTCTGCGGCTGATATTTTAGTGGCCATGCCGCCGGTTCCCCAGGCCGAGCCTCGCCCCCCAATCTCTACGGATAAAGCGGCCAATTCATCGAGATGATGGACAATGGAAATGGGTTGGGCCGCTGGAGTCCGCCGGGGATCAGCCGAATAGAGGCGATCGACATCTGTGAGCAAAAATAACCAATCTGCCTCAATTAAACTAGCCACCAGGGCCGAGAGGGTATCGTTATCCCCAAACTTAAGCTCTTCTACGGCCACCGTGTCGTTTTCATTGACAATCGGGATGATCCCCAATTCGAGTAATGCTTGGAAGGTATTGTAAGCGTTGATATACCCTTGACGATGAATTAAATCTTGACGGGTTAAGAGTAGCTGGGCAATGGGTTGCTCCAAAACGGAGAAAAAATCATCATAGAAGTGAATCAGTCGCCCCTGTCCCACCGCCGCAACGGCCTGTTTGAGTGCTAAATTCTGGGGGCGGGCCTTTAATCCCAACCGGGCTGCCCCAACTCCCACGGCCCCAGAAGAGACTAAGACCACCTGGTTGCCCCCCTGGCGCAATTGACAGAGGACTTCCACTAAACGGGCAACCGTGGCCAGGGCCAGATGTCCCGATGCTGGCTGTGTCAGACTTGAAGTCCCAATTTTGATGACAATCTTGTTACCCTGGGACTCCATAGCCACCTCTCTGTGCCCACAATTCAATCAACAGTTTTGGCAGAGGCTATTATCCCACTTCCCAGATGCGCCCGGCTCAATCCTTACCTTTGGGGCTGTGACCAGGCCTGGCCTGTAAATTAGAGGAAAAATTAGGGATCAAGGCTTTCCATAAACAAAATGCTGATCCCCAGGTAGGAAACCAGCATTTCGTCAAAGTATTTAGAGTTGATTTATGGTTAAGGTCTTTATGGGCTGACCTCATTTCAATTAACTTAATAATTGCAAAAGTTAAGGGGGGAGTCACTGAAATTTACAATTTCTTTAGATTTCCATGATTATTTGGATACTTGATCACTATGACCTATGGGCGAATTGTCCGCTTTGCTGATACGGATGCAGCAGGGGTTGTTTATTTTGCCAATGTCTTAAATTTTTGCCATGAGGCCTATGAGGATTCCCTTTTGCATCAGGGAATTGTCTTGCCCCAGATGGCCAATTTTCCCCGCTTAGCCTTACCGATTACCCATGCTGAGGTCAATTTCAAGTTACCCCTAGTCTGCGGGGATCATCTAAATATTGGCATCAAACCAGAGCAAATTGATTCTTTCAGCTATGAAATTAATTTCCAGGTCATCCGACTTCGAGATGAAAAACTTGCGGCCCAGGCCCGGACTCGCCATGTTTGCCTCGACATTCAAACTCGCCACCGCTGTGAACTGCCCTCCATCCTCCAGGCCTGGTTAAGCGCCTATGCTGGACATGACTAGCTCCCCAGAAATCTTGATTAACTCACTTCTCTTCCCTCTTTCCTTCTTTTATGTCTTCCCCACCTTGGCTGAATGTATTACTCGACTGTCCAGGGAATACCGGAGTTTTTACCTATGCTTAACCCCCAGATCTGATTGTGCAGCCGGGTGATTTAGTGACCGTTCCCTTTGGGCCTGGGCAAGTAGGGGGCATTGTGATAGGACTACTGGATCAACCTCCCCCAGACCTATCCCCTGAGCAGATTCGCCCCATTACGGAAGTTATCCAGCCCCGCTTTTTTAGTCCCTCCTATTGGCAACTGCTGGAACGCACCGCTGCTTACTGCTACACCGCCCTCATCTAAGTCCTAAGAACGGCTCTACCCCCAGGCCAGTGGGACAGAACAAAGATAGACCCCAACAAATGCAGCAACCCTAAAACGAGATCGTTACCCCGGAACGACTTTGGGGATAAATATACTGCACGGGTGGCCGGGCATAACGGGCCCGGTTGTGTTTAGACCGAGCTGAGGAATGGTGAAAATAGGGCTGGGGAGGCACATATTGAATTTGTGGCTGGGGCGGAATCAGATAAATTGGCTGAGGTTGGGCACCGGGGAGATTCACATTCACATTTAACTGGGCATTGGCGGGAACAACACGAGTGGTTAAGGTTAAGCCCAGCGAAGTTGTTAGTAGGGCTAGGGTTTTCATCGTGTTCATGGCGTGTTTTTTAAACATCATCGTCTCCTCCGACCCTGAGATAAATGCTTTGGTTCCCCAGGCCCGGACTCGCCATATTTACCCCGACATTCAAACTCGCCACCACTGTGAACTACCCCCAATCCTCCAGGCCTGGTTAAGTGCCTATGCTGGACATGACTGGCTCCCCAGAAATCTTGATTAACTCACTTCTCTTCCCTCTTTCCTTCTTTTATGTCTTCCCCACCTTGGCTGAATGTATTACTCGACTGTCCAGGGAATACCGGAGTTTTTACCTATGCTTAACCCCCAGATCTGATTGTGCAGCCGGGTGATTTAGTGACCGTTCCCTTTGGGCCTGGGCAAGTAGGGGGCATTGTGATAGGACTACTGGATCAACCTCCCCCAGACCTATCCCCTGAGCAGATTCGCCCCATTACGGAAGTTATCCAGCCCCGCTTTTTTAGTCCCTCCTATTGGCAACTGCTGGAGCGCACTGCGGCCTACTATTACACCCCCCTCGTCCAAGTCCTGAGAACGGCCCTACCCCCAGGCCTGTTGCAACGTTCCCAACGCCGGATTTGCCTCAGACTACCGCTGCCCAGCCAGACTATCGCTCTGTCCCCCAAGGCCCAACAACTCTTAACTCTTTTACAGGCCAGCCCCACGGGTGACTACAGTTGGCGGTATATTCAGCAGAAAATTCCCCGCGCCCAGGCCCCATTGGCAGAACTTTTGAAACAGGGTCTTGTCAACAGTTATTTGCGCCCCCCCAGTCCACCCCAGGCCAAGGAACAACAAGCGGTGATTCTCATTCAAGCCTCAGGGGAGCAGCTTACGTCCCGGCAGCAGGAGATTCTCAGCTATCTGCAACAATCTGGGGGGGAACTCTGGCTCCAAGACTTCCTCCAGGCCTGTCAAACCTCGAAAGCCACCTTAAATACCCTGCAACAAAAGGGCTATGTCACCATCACGCTGCGGCAAAAACTACGTCTGGAACAGGGCCTGGCGACAGCAGCAATGATCCCTAAAACCCTCACGTCTGACCAGTCCCAAGCCCTAGGGCAAATCAACGCAACCACAGAATCCCAAACCTTTTTGCTACATGGAGTTACCGGATCTGGCAAAACCGAAGTTTATATCCAAGCTATTCGGCCTCGCCTTGCCGAGGGTCAATCTGCCCTAGTTTTAGTCCCCGAAATTGGTTTAACACCGCAAATGCTGGATCGGTTTCAGGCCATCTTTGGCGAACAGGTTTTGGTTTATCACAGTGCATTAAGCGAGGGAGAACGCTATGACACTTGGCGGCAACTATTACTGGAAGAACCCCGCCTCGTCATTGGCACCCGTTCAGCAATTTTTCTCCCCCTGCACAACCTCGGCATCTTGGTCTTAGATGAAGAACATGACAGTGGTTACAAACAAGAGCAGCCTCCCCCCTGCTACCATGCCCGCACCCTGGCCCAATGGCGCTCGGAGTTAGAAAATTGTCCGTTGATTTTAGGCAGTGCCACCCCCAGCCTGGCCACCTGGCAGCAAAGACTAGAGGATAAACTAACCTATCTCCCCCTCCCCCAGCGCATCCAAGCCCGCCCATTACCCCCGATTGAAATTGTTGATCTTCGGGATGAACTCCACCAGGGCAATCGCTCCATGTTTAGCCGAACCTTATTTTCTGCCCTAGAAAACTTACCCACCTCTAGCCAGGCCCTATTATTTATCCATCGACGCGGTCACAGCACCTTTGTCTCCTGCCGCAGTTGTGGAACTGCCTTGGAATGTCCCCATTGCAGTGTCTCCCTGACCTACCATTGGCCCGATCCCCAACAAGCCCCCGTGCTTCGCTGCCATTACTGTAACTTCAGCCGTCCCCAGCCTCAACAATGTCCCAGTTGTCAATCCCCTTACCTCAAACCCTTTGGGGGTGGCACCCAACGAGCCGTCCAAGAGCTTAACGAACGACTGCCCGACCTGAAGGTGATTCGTTTTGACAGCGACACAACCCAACGCAAAGGATCCCACCGCCAGTTACTGGAGGCCTTCACTCGTCAAGAAGCCCAAGTCATGATTGGGACGCAAATGTTAACCAAGGGCATGGATATCGCGAATGTCAATTTAGTCGGGATTCTCACCGCCGATGGGTTACTCCATTTTGCCGATTTTCAGGCCGGGGAGCGCACCTTTCAAACCTTGACCCAAGTGGCGGGGCGGGCTGGTCGCGGGGATAAACCCGGCCGGGTCATCCTCCAAACCTACACCCCTGAACATCCAGTGATTCAGGCTGTGCAAGCCTATGCCTATGGGGATTTTGCTGCGGACGAACTCCAACAGCGCCAGGCCCTCAACTATCCCCCCTATGGCCAACTCCTCTTAATTCGCCTCAGTAGCCCTGATCCCCAAGCCGTGGCCCTGGCCGCCCAAACCGTCAGTACCCATTGCCAGCAACTCAATGGTTTAGATAGTTCTGAGGTGGACATTCTCGGCCCTGCCCCCGCCCCCATCCTCAAAGTAGCTCAACGTTACCGCTGGCAGATTCTTCTCAAGTTTAATCACCGCCAATCCGGGCAATGCCCACCCTTTCCTTTAGATGTCAACGCACTCCGGCAACTCTGTCCAGGACATGTACGATTGGGTTTGGATGTTGATCCCCAAAACTTTTTCTAAAGGTTTTTGAAAAAGGCTGGAATCGTTCCGAGTTGAGTGCAGGACTTCTGTATAATCTGAACAGTTTCAGCAAATTTTAATTTAATTGCTTGGGTTTACCTTCCATCGACTAATCATTCCAGAAAATCCATATTGCCCCATCCTCTCCTCTCGCTTGACGGCCCAATTTCGTTTTTGTTTCCATTCTTGAATAACTTTGCGGGAGTATTTTGGCTCAATCGTCAATGTCCAACGAAACCTACCTTAGTCACCCCAATTTTGGCCTGTTATATAGTGTCTGTCCGGTGGAGAGTGGACGTGAACTTTACACCACACTTTATGCTCAACGCCTCTTTTTTGTTGTGAGTCACAGCCCGGATGGCCTGGAGTTTGAGCCTGTGGGCCGCAGCGATGCCCGGATGATGGTGGAAGCCCGCTTACGTTTATTGCGTCGATTAGGGCGAGGGGCTGAGTATGATCAACTCCAAAAAGTCCATAAACAAACCTTTCTTTAGTTCTCGTTACTTTTTCTAAATCCTAGTGTCGAAGTTACCCCAAACGATGCTTAAATCTCGGACTCTTCCAGCAATACGTTCTAGCTTTCCCCTAACTGGAGCCTGCTTGACTCTATATCGGTAATGCTATCGTGGTTGATTGTAATTCTGGGGCCAGTATCGCCCAGCGCATTGCTACCCTCCGCCAAAGGGTTCCGGCCTCTGTCCGCCTGATTGCCGTCAGTAAATATATCTCTCCAGAGATGATGCGCCAGGCCTATGCAGCGGGAATCCGTGATTTTGGGGAAAATCGGATTCAAGAGGCCCAAGCCAAGCGGGGAGAACTGGCGGATCTGACAGATATCACGTGGCATTTTATCGGACACCTCCAGGCCAATAAAGTTCGTGCAGCCCTCGAAACCTTTGACTGGATTCATACCGTGGATAGTTTGAAATTGGCCCAGCGCCTCCAGGCCTTGATCCCCGCAGTCCAAAACTCCCCCAAACTCCTCCTCCAAGTCAAACTCCGGCCTGATCCCCAAAAGTATGGGTGGACGATTTCTGAATTAACTGCGGCCCTGCCCGAGCTAGATCAGTTAACTGAGCTAAACATTCAGGGTCTGATGACAATCCTGCCCCTGGGGTTAACACCTGCTGAACAATTACTGGTATTTCAGGAACTCCATAACCTAGCAGAAACATGGCAACACCAGGCCTGGCAGCACCTTAGTTTTCAGGAGCTTTCTATGGGGATGTCCAGTGATTATCCCTTCGCCCTCCAAGCCCAGACAACCATGATTCGCTTGGGTCAGGTGATTTTTGGCCCACGCAGTATCCCTTAAAAACGCCAGAGCATGACCTGACCTGTTGAGGACTGTCAAGCAGCAAATTTAGAAAATCTTCATTAGGCAATATCTGGGTAATTATTTATTTGGATAAATATTAGCAATCTTCATTTCTCCTCTGAAAACCGCAAATGCTTCCTATGGAGCCATCTGCAAAGCAGAGACTTGGGCTATAACTTAACAAAATATTAAAGATTAATGAAAAGACACCTGACATTTAGGTAAACATGATGTAATATCGCCAACAGCCGAAGTAAAATTTTTCTATGAACCCGCTGAGCCACAAATTTGCGGTTCTATGAGATGAATGAACGAGTCGGAAACTCCGAACCTACTGAAAGATTGGATTCTTGATCAGTTTCCCTGACTTCAGATACTGGACTTGAGGATTTCCCTGCTACCATATTCCTCATAGATTTTTGAAGCCAAGGGTTATCAACCGTCTCATCGCCAGGGAGTATGCAATAAGTCGCTATGTTTAACAAGCTTAAGGAATTGATTGGCTTAGATTCATCCACATATTACGAGGACGATGTCCAAGAGACCTCACCCGTCTCTAGTCAAACTGGTGGCGCGAGTGTTGGTACTAGTCCCTACAGTTCCCTCGGAGAAACCCTTAACTCCGGTCAAGCTTATTCTCACCCTGAGGTTGATCCAACTTCGACTTATCAAGCTCCCACCACTGCCTCAACCGCAGCTAACTCCATAAATAATCCGGCCAACAATGTTGTGGGGATGCCAGGAAATCGCTGGTGGGGTGCTGTGGCAGAAGTTGTCGTCATGGAGCCGCGCAACTTTGACGAAATGCCCCAGGTGATCCAATCCCTCAAAGATCGTAAATCTGTAGTCCTGAACCTAACGATGATGGATGCTGAACAGGCCCAGCGGGCGGTGGACTTTGTTGCTGGTGCTACCTTTACCATTGATGGCCATCAAGAGCGCATTGGTGAGAGCATTTTTCTATTTACGCCCAGTTGTGTCCAAGTGAGTACCCAGGCCGGTCTTGTCCGGGAAGTCCCCCACCCCCAAAGCCAGCCCCTCTCATCTCCGGCTCCAGCTTGGAATACTGCGGTGGCCATGTAACCGCAATCTATCTTGTTAGATTTGATGAACGTCCTATGACAACCCTGCCCCAACTGGGGATTCTTGGCTGTGGTGTGATGGCCGAAGCTATTCTCAGTCGCCTCTTGGCTCAGGGATATTATCAGCCGGATCAGGTCATAGTCACCGCATTATCGGGGCAACGCCAGGCCTGGTTAGGGGAAACCTATGGGGTGAAAATTGCTCCTACCAATCGCGATTTACTCCAGGCCCCGACTCTCCTCCTCAGTATTAAGCCGCAAGTTTTCCCAGATATTCTCCAAGAACTGGATCCCCCCATCGTGAGTTCCGGTTTATTACTATCTATCGTGACGGGGATCAATCTTGGCAGTCTCGAACAAGCCTTTCCAGGCCGGGGGATCATTCGGGCCGTTCCCAATACCCCTGTCTTAGTTGGAGCCGGAATCACAGCCATCGCCGGATTGCCAACCTTAACCGCCCAAGAACTCCAACAGGCCGAAACTTTTTTCAAAGTCATTGGGGAAGTGATCACCGTTCCCGAAAAACTGCTGAATAGTGTTACTGCTCTTGCCGGATCGGGGCCTGCCTTTGCTGCCTTGATTTTGGAAGCCCTAACCGATGGCGGGGTTTTGGTAGGATTACCGCGAGCGACTGCCCAGAAATTAGTCCTAGCGACAATGTCCGGCACAATCAAATTATTGCAAGAAAAAAATCTTCACCCAGGCCAGTTGAAGGATCAAGTCACCAGTCCGGGAGGAACCACAATCACAGGTTTAAGTGTGCTTGAATCTGCCGGAGTCCGAGGAGCCTTAATCAAAACTATCCAAGCTGCCCAGGCCAGAGCCATTGAACTTGGAAACGCTCTTGAGTCAAATAAGCAAACCTAGTCATTTCTGATTGAAGCTATTAGCGGGTAGCCAAGGAGTTGGTAAAGTCTTTCCCCAAAACTTGAGTCAGGGATCATGACAAAAATCAGACTAATAGCTGTCTAAAAAATGATCATGACCGAGGCAGAAGCAGAATGTTATACAAGTGGTAGCTACTACTTTGGCCAACGTTTCTATCACGGCACGGATTGGCTAGATGCTGAAAAAATTCTCACAGAGGGTGTTGAGATTGAACGAAATGAATCTGCAAACTACGGCAAAGGCTTTTATTTATCCAAGGATCGTTTAATTGCGCAGGAAGTGGCTCGATATCGTTCACGCCCAGTAATTCTTGAAGCCCGGCTCAAAATGAACAAGCCCAAGGCCTTTGCTACCAACCAAGAAGCCTTACTGTTTATGGATGATAATGGGATTGACCCCTATGGAGACAACAGTGGCAGCCTCTTGACAACGTTATTGCAGAACCAAGGGTTTGATGGCGTGGAAATTGTTGATTTAAAGTATGTTGTCGCCTTTCACCCCGAGCAGGTTGCCCCATATCGCATTGGAGGGTTAGATGAGTAATTACTTTGGTTGTCGGGTCTGTCGGCATTTTAATCTTGATGGCTCATGTCCAGCATTTGCACCTAGGCCCATTCCTTTATCTATTATCTCCGGGGAAATAAAGCATCTCACACCCTTACCCGGTCAAGCTAACGATATTGTCTATGAGCACATCTCAGAACTGGAAGCAAAGGAACGACTGGAGCAACTAAGAGCTTTGCGAGTGACGGTATGATCCAAAATGCTGACTCAGGATTTCCTTGGGATCAGACTTCAAGCTCTATTGAACGGGTTAGACCATGACAACTCCGCTGCAACAACTTCAGTCACGGTTTCACCTTGCCCTTGAGAATGTTCTGGGGGATCAGGTTGAGTTACCGGAAATTCTGGTCGCCCCCGCCAGCCAACCACAATTTGGAGATTATCAGTCGAATATCTGTCTGGTTCTCGCCAAAGCCGTCAAGCAAAACCCGCGTCAACTGGCCCAGGCCTTGGTATCAAAGTTAGAGATTCAGGATATTTGTCAGGAACCAGAAATTGCCGGGCCGGGGTTTATCAATTTGCGATTATTACCCAGTTATCTCGCAGCGGCCTTGACAGCAAAACTTGGGGATCAACGTTTAGGGATTGCACCGACTCCGGCTCCATTGCGGGTGGTTGTGGATTTTTCCAGTCCTAACATTGCCAAAGAAATGCACGTGGGTCATCTGCGCTCCACGATTATTGGGGATGCCATTGCCCGGATTTTAGAATTTCAAGGCCATGATGTTTTGCGGCTGAACCATGTCGGGGATTGGGGCACACAGTTTGGGATGTTGATTACCCATTTACGCACCGCCTATCCTTATGCCTTAACCACTCCTGATGCATTGGACTTGGGAGATTTAGTCTCTTTTTATAAACAGGCCAAGCAGCGTTTTGACTTGGAACCAGACTTTCAAACTGCATCCCGTGCCGAAGTGGTGAAATTGCAACAGGGAGATCCGGAAAGTCGCCAGGCCTGGGAATTACTCTGCCAACAATCGCGGCGGGAGTTTCAGAAAATCTATGATCTGTTGGATATTCACCTGACGGAACGGGGCGAGTCTTTCTATAATCCAATGTTGTCCGCGGTTGTCTCTGATCTGCTGACTATGGGCCTGCTTGTGGAAGATCAAGGAGCAAAGTGTGTTTTCCTAGAGGGCTTCACCAATAAAGACGGCGATCCGCAACCCTTAATTATTCAAAAATCCGATGGCGGGTTTAACTATGCCACAACCGATCTCGCGGCGATTCGTTACCGTGTCACTCAAGACCAGGCCCAGTGGTTGATTTATGTCACCGATGCTGGCCAGTCCAGCCATTTTGCCCAAGTCTTTCAAGTGGCTCGCCGGGCTGGGTGGTTACCCGAACACATAAAAGTGGAGCACGTTCCCTTTGGCCTGGTCTTAGGGGCCGAGGGTAAACGCCTGAAAACCCGCTCTGGAGATACGATCCGCCTCCAGGAACTCTTAGATGAAGCGATTGATCGGGCCAGGGCTGATTTACAAACCCGCTTAGAGCAAGAAGGCCGTCATGAATCCCCAGACTTTATTGAAACGGTGGCCAAAACGATCGGCATTGGGGCCGTAAAATATGCGGATCTCAGCCAAAATCGACACAGCAACTATGTCTTCAGCTTTGACAAAATGCTCTCGCTCCAGGGCAACACGGCTCCCTACTTGATCTATGCCTATGTCCGTATCCAAGGAATCACGCGCAAAGGAGAGATTGACGTTACTGGCTTGGCGACCGCTTCCCACCTTTGCCTAGGGGATGAAACCGAGTTAGCCTTGGCTAAGCACTTATTACAGTTTGCTGATTTTTTAGCCCTTGTCACCCAGGAACTCCTCCCCAGTCGCCTGTGCCAATATCTATTTGAGTTAAGCCAGAAATTTAACCAGTTCTATGATCGGTGTCCTGTCCTAAATTCCCCTGAACCAGAACGCACCTCTCGTCTTGCCCTCTGTCAACTGACGGCCCAAACCTTAGAACTGGGACTAGGTTTACTGGGACTAAAAATTCTTGACCGGATGTAAATCAGGTATGGTCATCGGGAGTCGCAGGGCTGGGTAACAGAATCTTGATTTACGGTGGTCGCGGTGATTTGATGCAAAATAAAAATTTAGAATGGGAAGTCCTAGGCTATACTTTTGGAAGCTAAATTCTCCCTCATGATTGGGGGTGAAGATTTGGTGATTTTGCTGCCGTAGATTGAATGGTTAGGTTATGTTTCTTCCTGTTGTTTTGGCCCAGGCCACGCCCAACTTACCTCCTCAGCAAATTCCTGGACTGGAGCGCCAGCAGTTCCCGGCCCCACGCCTTTCTGTTACCCCTACCCGCTCAACAGCCACTAGCTCTACCCCTGTTGCTCAGTTTGTTCAGCCGAATCCCGCCCCACTGCCGACAACCCTGACCTCTAACTCCATCAATCGCGCTGACTCTCCAGTTGCCGCCCCCTTACCTGTCCCTTCTGTCCCAGTCCCGGCCGTTCCCTCCATTCCCAATGGGATTGCCTTTATTCCCCAACAGGTACGGCCGCTACCCGGACAACTTGATGATGTGCCGGTGTTTAACAGTAACAGCCCAGAAATGGTTCGTAGTGAAGGAATACTGCTGTCAACATTCCCGAATCAAGGCAAAGCAGACCCCCGGGCCCACTTAAACTATCCCTTGCAAGGGCGATTCGATGTCTTTGCCCACCATGTCACCCAATCCAATTCAGCGGCCTATGTCCCGTCCCTATACCTGGGCCTGCTAGCCACTAATCCCACCAGTCAAACCATTACGGTGCGCTATCTCCAGGCCGCCAGTTTCCTCAGCACCCCCGATGCTCCGTTCCGTTCATTACCTGCCATTGCCGATAATCCCATTGGTTATGTCTTTTCGGGGCCTGGCAGTCGAGCCACAAATCAAATTCTCCGGGGAGTGCGCCAAACCTTCTGGCCAACCCAAGTGATCATCCCGCCGGGGGAAAGCCGAATGCTCACCAATTTGATTTTGCCCTTGCCTAAAAGTAACCCTCGGGCAGCCGCGTTGCGGGCCCAACAGGAGTTTAGAGTCAATGAGCAGGGCTATGTGGATCCCAAAGCTCCCCTGATTGCCGATGTCAGTCCCTTTGGCGCTGTTTCATCTTCCAATGGCCGCACCACCTTGATGTATCTCGACAGTGACGGCCCCCTTTACTTAGCCCATATGGCCATGTATGCCCGCACCAACCCCGATGGGAGTGAACGTGCGCCCACCCTAGACGAGTGGCAAGGGATGCTCTACCATGGTCGGCTCGTGAGTCCGCGGGATATTACCCCCACTCCTCCGACTCAAACCTATGGAGCTCGCTTTTTCTACGGCCGAGTTGCGGGGGTCAGTCGAGGTTCTCAATGGTTGGCAAAACTGACGGACGATGGGCGCAACTATCTACAAATTCCCAACCCCGGCCAGGCCATCTCCTACGGAATTAGTACCCTCCAGCGGGGCACCTTGGGAACTGGACAAATCCAAAGCGCGCCGATGTTAGTCCGGTATCCCGATACAGCCTACTACTCCCACGGTAACTATGGGGTGCATTACAGTGTGACTATTCCCCTCCATAACCCGACTCAGCAAACTCGTTCCGTCAACTTAACTCTGCAAACCCCTCTCAAGGATGACTTTAATCCCAATGGCCTCCAGTTTATGAATCCGCCAGCCCCACAGGTGTTTTTCCGGGGGACGGTACGGGTCGTTTACCTTGATGATCTCGGCCAAGAACAGGTGCGGTTTGTCCATTTAGTCCAACGGCGGGGACAGTTAGGTGATTCCTTGGCAATCTTAAATTTACGCCCGGGGGAAACTCGTATGGCCCAGATTGATTTTCTTTATCCGCCCGATGCCACTCCCCCCCAAGTCCTGACGGTGAATACCCTCCCTAATGTGAATTATGAGAACACCGTTAAAGTTCCCTCCCGAGAGCCGCTCACATCCTTAGCCCCATCTCCCCAATAGTTGTTTGGCAATGGAACCGCGCAGAATTTTTATTGGTGATGTCCATGGACACTATTTGGGTCTCACCAACCTTTTGGCGTTCATTGCCCCTGAACCATCAGATCAAATCTTTTTTCTGGGGGACTTAGTGGATCGCGGCCCCAATAGTTCGGCGGTGGTGGAGTTGGTGAAAAGTCGGGGCTATGTCTGCCTTTTGGGGAACCATGAAGACATGATGTTGGCGGCCCTGGCTAGTGATAGTGATCCGAGTAGCCTGCTGGCCTGGTCATCCTGTGGTGGGGAAGAAACTCTGAATAGTTACCGCAGTAATGCCCAATTGGAAGAACATCTGGCCTGGATGGCAGAACTCCCCCTCTACCTAGATCTGGGGGATGTTTGGCTCGTGCATGCTGGCGTGGATCCCCATCTTCCTCTGGATGTGCAAGGTCATTACCAGTTTTGCTGGGTACGGCGGGAGTTTCATGCCAGTCAAACGCCTTATTTTCCAGAAAAAGTAATTGTCGTGGGCCATACGATTACCTTTACGCTCCCAGGTATTGCCCCAGGCCAGGTGGCTGCTGGTGCTGGTTGGATTGATATTGATACCGGAGCCTATCATCGCCGCAGTGGTTGGTTAACGGCCTTGGATTGGACAGAACAGCAAATCTATCAATGCCATGTGTTTAGTGGAGAAACTCGGTCGTTGCCATTGCGGGACATTATTGCTCCGATTGATATGGATGCCATTAGTGTTAGGCGGTAGAAAGACTTAAGCGGTCACAACTGACGGGAGAAAGCTTGAAGCCAAGTGGTTGCCTAGAGTCCGCGATCAATAACACCCTATTCAACGTTAAGACTTTTATCAGTTAAGCCCTGGCCTGTAGTTTTTTGCGTATGGTTTCGTATATGAGTAGTATAGCTCACACTATTAAAAAAATCAATATATACGATAAAAAATTTCAATATGTGTTCTCTAAGTTGTTTCTATCCTAACTTTTCCGGTGTTGGCCCCTCCAGTTCCATAGGCCTACCATAGACATATATAAATAGTTCTATCACTTTAATATCTTAAATATTTTTGGAATATTAGATGGTATCAACTTGAATGTTTACAGACCTAATTGGAGATTTCGCCCAACTTTTAGCCTTGCATACCGATGACTTAATCTGTGTGCATGAGCCGGATGGCAGCTATTTATATTTAACGCCGTCCTGTAAAGATTTATTGGGCTATGACCCGGAAGAGTTAGTGGGTAGTACCCCCTATTTTCTGTTTCATCCCGATGATGTTGAAGCCATTCGTGCCGGCCCCCATGCCTTAGCCTTAGAGGGTGTGACTAATGTTTGCATTACTTACCGGATGCGGAAAAAATCTGGGGGCTACATTTGGCTAGAAACCTTAAGTCGGCCGATTCTCGATGAAGCGGGGAATGTCCTGCTCATTATTACCACCTCCCGCGATGTTACCCAACGCCGTTTAGTTGAAAAGCAACTCAATGCCAATGAACAACTCTTAGAAACGTTTTTTAGTCAATCCTTAGATGCTTGTTTCTTCAAACTATTACCCAGACCCCTGAATTGGCAACATGAACCCAATCGGGAAGCCGCGATTGAATATGCCCTGTTTAATCTGCGAATTACGAAAGTTAATGATGCCACTTGTACGATGTATCGGGCTGGACGCGAGCAACTCTTAGGTCTGTGTTTTGGTGACTTCTTCCGAGACAATTTGGATACGGGGCGGCGGGTCTTAAAGGCTCTGTTTAATCTGGGACGATTTCAAACTGAACTGCATTTACAACGCCTAGATGGTTCTTGGATGTGGCTGGATTGTAATTTTGTTTGTCTTTACGATGAACGGGGGTGGATTCGGGGTTGCTTTGATGTCAAGAAGGATATTACCGAACAAAAAGAGGCGCGCCTGAAACTCGAAGAAGCCTATGCCACCGTGACTCAGGTTTTGGAAAGTACGACTGATGGCTTTTTTAGCGTGGATCAAGACTGGAGTATCACCTACGTCAACCAGAACTTTGAAGAAATACTTGGCATCAAGCGCGCTGAAATTTTAGGGAAAAACCTATGGGAGCAATTTACGGATGTTCAGGGGACACTGTTTGAGACTGAGTATCGGCGGGCCATGACGGAAAAGGTTCCCGTAGAATTTGAAGAATTTTATCCAGGGACGAATCATTGGTATGCGGTACGGGCCTATCCAACAGCATCAGGCCTCTCGACTTATTTTCAGAATATTACTGAGCGGAAGTTGGCCGAGATGCAGCTTTCCAAAATCAATAATCAATTAACAACAGTTCTAGAAAGTACAACCGATGGCTTCTTTAACCTCAGTTCTGATGAGAAAATTACCTACTGCAACTCAAAGTTTGTAGAAACTGTTAACATCAGCAAGGAGCAACTCATTGGTCGTAATATCTGGGAATTATTTAGCGATGCCCTGGGAACGCCCTTTGAAATTAAATTTAAACAGGCCCTCTCTGAACAGATTCCCGTAGAGTTAGAAGAGTTTTATCCAGGCCTGGGGCGGTGGTTTTATGTCAAAGCCTATCCGGTTGATTTTGGGTTAGCCGTTTATTTCCAAGATGTTACGAATCGCCGGATTGCCGAAGCCAAATTAGCTGAAGTCAACCAGGAATTAAGCTCAGTTTTGGAAAGTACAACTGATGCTTTTATTTCCGTGGATCACCAAGGCCTGCTCACCTATGTCAATCGTAACTTCGAGCACAGAACAGGCCTAACGCGGGCACAATTGCTGGGTCATACCCCTTGGGATGTCTTTCCAGACCTGCAGCATACGGCTTTTTTCCAGGCCATCGAGCAAGCCCAGGGTAACCATCAGCCCCAAAAAGTGGAATACTTTTGTCCCTATACCCAAACCTGGTTTTTGGCCAATATTTACCCAACTCCAGGGGGCTTCTCGATTTACTTACAGGATGTCACGGCCCAGAAAAAACAGGAAGCCGAACGTCAACGCCAAAGTGACCTAACTGAATTACTGTTACGTTTAAGTATTCAGGTACGCGAGTCCTTAGAAGTGCCCAAAATTCTCCAAACAACCGTGGATGAGGTGCGCCAATTCCTGGATGTGAATCGGGTCATTGTCTATCAATTCCTCCCCGATTGGTCTGGGAAAATTGTCGCTGAGGCGGTCGATAATCCTGATTATGCCTTGCTCAACCAAATCATTTACGATCCCTGTTTTGGGGCATCCCAGGTCGGGCCTTATCGCTTGGGACGGATTTCCCAGGTCATGAACATCCACGACTCGGCTATGAATCCCTGTTATGTGGAGTTTTTAGCCCAATTTCAAGTCCAGGCCAACCTTGTTGTACCCATCATTTATCAAGATCAGTTATTAGGTCTCTTGATTGCTCAGGACTGTCAACAGCCGCGGGCCTGGCAGGAGGATGAAGTCAACCTATTAAAGCAATTGGCTACCCAAGTGGGGATTGCTGTCAGTCGCGCCAAATTAGTAACGGCCTTAAAAGAACAGGAAGCGCGCTATCGGGCCATTGTTGAGGATCAAACCGAACTCATTTATCGCTGTAGCCCCGATGGGGTTTTAACCTTTGCTAATGCTGCGTTTTGTCGCTATCTCCACCTGATCGAACCTGGGGACGTGAAAGCTGATCATTGTTATTTTGACCAGGCCGTGCGCCATCCTTTTAATGAAGTGGAAACAGCCCGGTTTGCCCAACAACTGGCGGCTCTAACTCCAGCCCATCCCGTGAGTTCGATTGAATGTTATGTGGATTTACCCAATGGCGACCAGGCCTGGTATGAGTGGACAATGCGCGCCCTCTATGACAGCACCAATCAATTACGTGAATATCAGTGCCTTGGCCGTGAAATTACCCGCCGCAAAAAAGTTGAGTTTCAGCTCATTCATGATGCTCTCTATGATTCTCTGACTGGCCTGCCCAATCGGGTGTTGTTGTTAGAGCGTCTGAACCAGGCCTGGAACCGTTACCGCCGCCATCCCGATTGCCCCTTTGTTTTGCTGTTTATTGACGTGGATCGGTTTAAGCGGATTAACGATAGTTTGGGACACCAGGCCGGTGATCAAATCCTCATGACCTTGGCCGAACGTTTGCAAATGGTCTTAAGAGCCACCGATACCCTAGCCCGCCTCAGTGGGGATGAATTTGTGCTCTTGGCTGAAGATATTAATCCTGGAACAGACTTAGACCATTTGATTGGGCGACTCCAACAAACAGCGGAACAACCAATCACGATCTATGACAATCTGATCAAACTCACCTTGAGTATTGGCGTGGCCTGGAGTTCAGCAGCCTATAGTCAACCTGATGAGTTACTCCGGGATGCTGATATTGCCATGTACCAGGCCAAGCTGCGGGGGCGGCATCAGTGTTTGACCTTTACTCCAGAAATGCACCTGGAAGCCCAATTTACCCTGAGTTTAGAAAGTGAACTCCGCAGTGCCATCCTGACAGCCCAGGCCAGTGATCCCCTCCTCAGCTTTGCCTATGATTCGGCCCCAGCCCAACCCGCCCTGCAAGTGTTCTATCAACCCATCGTCAATCTGGCAACCCGGAAAGTCATTGGACTGGAAGCTCTTTGCCGCTGGTTTCATCCAATTCGTGGAGTCATTTCCCCGGCTGAGTTTATTCCCCTAGCTGAAGAAACCGGCCTGATTTTACCCCTGGGCCAATGGGTCTTAAAAACCGCCGCCGCCCAGTTTAGTCAGTGGTATCAAGCCTTAGGGCCTGGGAATGTCCCAAAACTCAGCGTTAATTTAGCTCCCCAGCAATTTCTCCAGAGTAATCTTGTCAATGATGTGGCCGATATTCTTGAAACCTATAATGTACCGCCCCAATACCTCCATCTGGAAATTACTGAAACTGCGATGATGACGAGCCTCGATGTGGTGGTACGGGTGGCCCAACAACTGCAAAATTTAGGGGTCTTTTTGAACATTGATGATTTTGGTACAGGTTACTCGTCTCTCAGTCGGCTGCATCAATTACCCATCCAGGCCTTGAAAATAGATCGTTCGTTTGTGCAGCGTTTAGACCCAAATGTGTTTCCACTTTGGGATTTTGAAGAACCAATCCCCTCCCAAGCCAGTTGTGACATTATCCAAGCCATGTTGAGTTTAGGCCAGAGCTTAGAAATGGATGTGATTGCCGAAGGAGTCGAAACCGAAACCCAGGCCCAGGCCTTACGGGAACTTGGTTGTCACTATGCCCAAGGCTTTCTTTTCTACGCCCCGTTAAGTGTCCACCAAACTGCAACCCTCCTCCACGACCAGGCCAGGACAAACAGCAACATCACGGCCTAAGCGGGCCAACACCGAAAGTTATATTATTGGGAAGCTTTAACTTAGTCACGCGATCCCTCCAGTTCCTATGGTCAAAATCGGCTTAATTCCCAACCTCACCCGTACTGTCCAGCACCTATCCTGTTTGGTTTTATTGGGAACCACCCTCTGGGGATGTAGCCAAAGCCAAGGAACAAGCAGCGCTGGCAATAGTGCCTCAGAGTTACCCATTGGAGTAGCCTTAGCCTTAACGGGCAATGCCTCCCTCTATGGGCAAGAGTCTCTCAATGGCATCAAGGTGGCAGAAACCCGATTTAATGCCCAAAAACTGACAACTCCCCCAATTCGGATGGTCATTCAAGATACGGGCAGCGATGAGGCTGGGGCGGTCAATGCCTTTCAAACCTTGATTAACCAGGCCAATGTTTTGGGAATTATCGGCCCAACTCTGTCCCAGCAGGCCTTTAGTGCGGATCCGATTGCGGAGCGGGCGGGTGTACCGGTGGTGGCTCCTTCCAATACGGCAGTGGGTATTCCTGAAATCGGCCTGTTTATCAGTCGGGTTTCTGCGCCTGTCTCGGTGGTGGCCCCTGCAGCGATCAAAGCAGCCTTAAAGCTGAATCCGCAACTTAAACGGGTGGCTGTTTTTTATGCTCAAGATGATGCCTTTAGCCGTTCCGAAACCGAAATTTTCCAGAAAACCTTAAAAGCGCAAGGCCTGGAGATTGTCACGGTACAAAAGGGGCAAACCACCGATACGGATTTTCAGTCCCAAGTTAGTAATGCCCTGCGCCTAAACCCTGATTTGGTCGTGATCTCCGGCCTGGCTGCCGATGGTGGCAATTTAATTCGCCAATTACGAGAACTAAACTACAAAGGCTTAATTATTGGTGGGAATGGGGTGAATACCGTTAACTTATTTCCAGTTTGTCGGGCTGCTTGTGATGGTGTTCTGGTGGCCCAGGCCTACAGCCCCGAAAATCCAAGCCCCACCAATCAAACCTTTCGGCAAGCCTTTGAAGCTCAGTTGCAACAAGTCCCATCCCAATTCAGTGCCCAGGCCTACACCGCCGCCCAAGTCTTAGTTGAATCTCTCAATGCTCTGGGTAAAACCAATGATCTAGCCACCATGCCCCGCGGCGAATTGCGCCAAAAGCTCAATCAGCAACTCCTCCAAGGCACCTATGACACACCTCTGGGGGAAATTAAGTTCACCCCCAATGGGGATGTCATTCAGCGGCAGTTCTATGTCGGGCAAATCCAAATGAATCCTGATGGTAACAGTGGTAAATTTGCCCTACTCCAAGTCACGGAAACAGAACCGAGCCACTCAGTCAATCCCTAAGTCAACTGTTACGGCAATATCCATCCCGGTTCGCTCTAGCCACTCCTGGCAATATTCTGACAAGGTGTAGTCTGGATGTTCCACCACCATCGCCATTCCTTCTGCTTCTTTCCCGACTAGGGGACTAGGTTTGCCACCATTCGGGCGTTTGGGTGCAAGTTGTCCCGTCTCCCGTTTCAAAATAATTAGCTTGTGGACAGTGGTTTTACTTACTTGGAACCGCTCAGCTAGTTTGCGGATGGAGGTTGTTCCTTCTTCATAGGACTTCACGATTCGCTCCCGCAAATCCAGGGATAAGGCTGGCATTAGAGACTCCCCGACTCACATTAATCTCGGGAATCGTACCATAAAGTTCTAGAATACGCTGTATCGGAATTGTTCTGACTCATGAAAATCTTACCAGTTGGATGCTTTTAACTGCCCCCGATTCAGTTCTCAATGGGTGACATCATGACTCAAAAATTTCCCCCACCACTTCTCCCCTCAGCACCGAATTAGGACAGGCTGGCGGAGTGCATGATTAATTAATCATTTTCCCAACATTCACCCCCCAACAGATCACCAATGCGATCTCGGAGCATAAAGTCACATCGCTCAAGCTCAACTTCAATCAAGGGCCATTCCCGCACGGGGACGTACTGACAGAGCGTATAGATAGGTTGTTGCCGACTCACGACCCCTTTTTCAACTAAGCAACGGGCTTCTTCCTGAACAAGCTGGAGGGAGTATTGTAATGTTTGAACCATGACATCCTCTTTGGGCATTAAACCGCCACAGGTGGATTGAGGGTTAATTTCTAGAGATTTGTAGTCTCTAATACTGAAATTATTTCAATTTTCCAATGTGAACGCACGCCCTAATCATAACAAATGTTTCGGAAGTCAGGGGGTCTTGACATGGCTGACATTTTTGGCATTGGCGGGAGATGCCAGAGTCCTCACACGTTCATGCAGTCCTAACCCCAATATTTTAATTTATTCTCAGGATTTATTTTGTCTACACCTAAAACGGACTAATCTCAACCTTCTTGACCTGCTGACTGCCCGGTGGGGATAGAAACTTAAACTGACTGTTGGGAATGGATGCCTGACAATCCCGTTGCTGGATTATCTCCTGGATTTGAATTTTAATTCCCTGGCTTTCGGTTTCAAAATCAATCGCTTTTAGCCGGCCCTGGGGCGGCAGCAGATAAATACTGGCGACTAAATTATCAGTTTTGTTATTTAAGCTAAATTTAACGGTTTCCTGACCCGCAAGTTTGGCCTTACTTTCGCTCAGGTCAAGGGCTTGAAGTTCCTGCAAAATCGTCTGAAACAGAGTTTCACTGGAGGCAGTCCCGGCCTGGAACAGTGCTGGAGTCTCTGGGGGCATGGACAAGAACAGAAGCGTGGAAAATCCCACCCAAAAATTATTATCAGAGCCTTGGAAATCCTTTGCGGGGGACTGCATGTATTGGTTTAAGTCGGGGCGAAAGGCGGTAAAGGTTTCCCCATCGGACACCAAGACGACCCGCTGACTTTGGCCGGTATCTTGGGGGGCAAATTCCACCTCTACCCGAAATTGATTCGGAAGTTGACTCAGGGCCTGGAGATTTGCTTTACCAGTAAATGAAACCCCTGTGCTGGAACCATTGATGGTCAAAGTGGATTGGGTCACACAGGCCGGTGTTTGCCAAAAGGTTTTAATCCCCGCTTTTAATAGGCTCAGATCAACCGGACTACGACTGAGGTAAACCGGAGTGGCCTTTGCGACAGGGGCAAGGAGGGGAATGGCGATCCCACAACAAAATAGGCATAGGGCGGTGGAGAAACGGTGCGAGAACAACCTAGCTTTCCTCCAGGGGCTTTTTAGCAGGCTTGCTGAGACGCTCTTCAAGGGATTTAATCACGATATAAATCACCGGCACAATGAAGAAACTCAAGAGGGTGGAAGCAATCATGCCCCCTAAAACTGCTGTTCCCAAGGAATGCCGGGCATTGGAACCGGAACCTGAGGCAAAGACCAGGGGCAAAATCCCCAAAATGAAGGAAATGGCTGTCATTAAAATCGGCCGTAACCGCTCTTCCGCTGCTTTGATCACGGCTTTAGTGGCGGAAACCCCCTCCGATTCCTTGATTTGATTGGCAAATTCAACAATTAGAATGGCGTTTTTACTTGCTAAACCAATCAGCATCACCAAGCCAATCTGACAGAACAAGTCATTGGCGAGACCCCGCATTTCCTGAGCTAGTAAGGCTCCCAAAACCGCTAAGGGTACAGACAGAAGAATAATCAGGGGGTCAATATAGCTTTCATATTGGGCTGAGAGAATCAGGAAGACAAAGATTAAGCCAAGGGCAAAAATAAATGGGGCCTGGCCGCCGGAACGGGTGGATTCCAGAGATAGACCTGTCCAGGCAAAGTTAATGCCCCTAGGCAAGATTTTCTCAGCGAGGGTGCTAATGATATTCATGGCCTGGCCATCACTGAGACCATTCACCCCTGACCCCGTAACTTCCGCTGACCGAAATAGGTTGTGATGATAGACAATCGGCGGGGCCGTAATCTGCTTCACCGTGACTAGGTTGCTCAAGGGAATCATGTTGCCATCTACGGAACGGACATAGAGCTTGTTAATGTCATCGGGGTTAGAGCGAAACTGTTGATCGGCCTGGATAATGACTTGATAACTGCGGGCAAACAGGTTGAACTGGTTAACATAGGCCGAACCGAGATAAACCTGCATCGTATTAAAGACATCGTTTAGATTCACATTTAAGGCTAAGGCCCTTGTCCGATCCACATCCACCGACAACAAGGGCGCATTATCAGCAAAGGGCGTGTTCACCCCTAACAGGCCTGGTCGCCCACCCGCTGGCCGATGTTCCGAAGCCGCTGTGCGAACTAGCTCAGAAACCGCAGCATTCAAGGCCGAAAAGCCCAAATTTTGTTGATCCATTACTTGGACATCAAAGCCACCCAGGCCACTACCACCCAAATTAACGGCAGGAACATTGGTAACAAAGATGATTGCGCCCGTAAGCCCCCCTAACTTTTGTTGGACTTCCGGAAGAATTTGATCTAAAGATCGCCGCTTTGACCAAGGTTGCATCGAGGTATAAATCACCCCTTTATCCGGCCCATTGCCAAAGAAGTTATTCCCTGTGATGGCAAAGGTGTGACCCCGTTGGTCTGGGGGTAAGTCTGGGCCAATGATTTCGTCAAAACCAGAGATAATTTTTGCCGCTTCTCTGACAATATTGTTCGTGTATTCGATGGAAACCCCTTGAGGCGATTGAATTAGGGTGACAAAATAGCCTTGATCTTCTTCTGGAATAAAGCCCGGCGGGACAACATTGAATAGCCAGTAGGTTAGGCCCAAAAGTACGACAAAGCCAATCAGAACAACGCCCTTAAACTTGGTGACAACAACTGTTAAGTTATGCTCATAGCCGCTCCGGAGCCAGTCGAGAAAGACATTAATTGGCCGATAGATAAAATTAGTCAGCAGGCGATCAACCGGATTGTTTACTGGGGGTTTTTCCCGCCGCAGTAATAACGCGCTCATGGGGGGACTTAGGGTAAGGGCGTTAAAGGTGGAAAAGGCAATGGAGAAGACAATGGTTAAGGCAAACTGTTGATAGAGTTGCCCTGTTACGCCTGGGAAAAAAGCCACCGGAATAAACACAGCCATTAAGACCAAGGAAGTGGCAATAATCGCCCCAGACACTTCCCGCATAGACTCAATCGCCGCTTCCATTGGGGTCATGTTCCGCTCTTGCATCAACCGCGTGACATTCTCCACCACGATAATCGCATCGTCCACCACCAACCCAGTCGCCAACACCAGGCCAAACATGGTCAAACTATTTAAGGAAAACTGAAACACCACCATGAAGGCAAACGTGCCAATCAAGGAAACCGGGATCGTAATTAAGGGGATCAGGGTAGAACGCCAGTCTTGGAGAAAGAGGAAAATCACCAGAACGACGAGGATGATCGCAACGTAAAGGGTCTCGACCACTTCTTTTTGGGATTCTTCCACAGCATTGGTGGTACTAAACCCAAAGGCCCATTCCAATCCGGGGGGAAAAGATTTGGCCAGTTCCGTCATTTCCTTATCAACCAGAGCATAGATATCGAGAGCATTGGCCTGGTTTAACTGATAAATCCCGACCCCAACCGCGTCTTTGCCATCAAAGTTAAAGTCGGTGGTGTAACTTTGGGCCCCAAGCTCGGTTCGTCCCACATCCCGGACTCGAATTAAGGAGCCATCCTCACCCCGTTGAATGACAATATCGCCAAATTCCTCCTCGCTGGCTAGACGACTCTGGGCCTGGATTGAAATTTGAAATTCTTGCCCGGAAGGAGCCGGTGGTGCGCCAATAATCCCTGCCCCCACTTGGATGTTTTGATCCGCTAGGGCATTGGTCACATCCGTTGCTGTTAAGCCGCGGGCTGCGAGTCGGGCTGGATCCAACCACAGACGCATCGCATAGGTTCGTTGGCCAAAAATCTGCACCTGACCCACCCCCGATAATCGCTGCAACGGCTGGGTAATGTAGAGGGAGGCGTAGTTACTGATGAACAGCGAGTCATAGCGATCATCGGGGGAGTATAGCCCAATCGCAGTGACAATTTGGGGCGAGGCTTTGGTGACGGTTACTCCCGTGGCCTGGACGGATTGAGGTAATTGGGCCAGCACCGATGCAACATCGTTGTTCACATCCACCGCGGCAATATCCTGACTGTATCCCGAGGTAAAGGTAATGGTCAGATTACTGTTGCCAAAGTTATCGCTGGTGGAGTCAATATAATCCATCCCTTCTACGCCGTTAATGGCTGTTTCCAAGATGGTGGTGACATTGGTTTCTACGGTTTCGGCACTGGCACCGGCAAAGTTAGAGGCCACCTGAATCGTGGGCGGGGTGACGTTGGGATAGTACTCAATGGGCAATGTCGGTAAGGCAACGGTTCCCACCAGAATAATCAGTAGGGAGCAAACGGTGGCAAAAACAGGTCGTTTAATAAAGAATTCTGACAGCATGGGAGACCGGCCTAGGATTCAGGAGTAATGGGTTCACCGTCACGGACACGCTGGATACCCGAAGTGATGATCCTGGCGTTGGTTTGTAATCCTTTCAGGACTTGGTAATTATTACCTTGGATCCGCCCCAGTTGGATTGCCGTTTGTCGGGCCACAGTTTTCCCATCTTGACTAGGTTCGGCCACAAAGACAAAGTTTTGTCCCGCCAAATTGGAAACGGCTGTTGTTGGCACCAGAACTCCGGGCTTTTGATCCCAAGTCACTCGGGCCTGGACTTGTTGGTTAGCGCGGAGTCGGTTATCCCGATTTTCGTAGAGGGCTTTAACCAAAATTGTCTGGGTATTGTTGTTAGTGGTGGTGTCAATAAAGAAGACCTGACTGGTGGCAATGTTTTTTCCGCTCGTGTCAATCAGTTCCACGGGGAGGCCAATCCGTAAATCTGCGGCCCGTTCAATGGGGATGTTGATATAAATTTCTAGGGGTTGATTTTCGGTCAAGGTCAGGAGGTTGGTTTGGGGTGTAACGTAATCTCCCACTCTCGGGCCAATGTTGCCAATGTTGCCCGCGAAAGGGGCATTGACGGTGTACCAGTTCAGGAGGACGGCCTGTTGTTGAGTATTGGCCCGAGCCTGTTGTAAAACCTTTTCATTTTCAATAATGGTGGCCTGCTGGGCCCGAATATCGGCATCGGTGGATTGGAGCGTGGCCTGGGCGGTGCGATAGGCCAAAATAAAGGACTGAGCTTGTTCCTTGGAAACAGCCCCCTGCTCGAATAGGGCCGTATATCGTTCGGCCTGAAGACGATTAAATTCCAGGGTAGCCAAGTCAGATCGACGTTGGGCTTCTAAGGCGCGCAATTCAGAACGGGAGGTTTCAACAGTGGCCTGGGCTGCCTGGAGGGCCGCAAATTGACTGGCAACGGCGGCGGACTGTTCTGAAGGATCAATTTGAATCAGCGGCGCGCCTTGGGGAACATTCACCCCTGAGCGAACTAAAATTTGGGCAATTCGTCCAGAGACCTGTGGGCTGAGGTTGATGGCCCGGCGAGATTGGAGTTGGGTGTTGTAGGTTCCCGTGTCAACTAACATCCCCGCTTGGACGGTAGCGACTTTGACTGTAGGAGGAGGGGGAGCCCCAGCTTGTTCACTCGCGCAACTTCCCAGGCCTGTTAGTAAAGTACCCCCCACCACTAGCGAGGCGAACCAATGACGTTGTAACATCCGCAACCCCTAATCCATCTCCTACACCATCATTCCCAGGCCTGGATGAGGACAAATACCGGAAAATTTGCCTGCCTAGACAAACTGATTCCTAGTCAACCCCAGATGGGATGCCCTGATTTTAGCTTGCAGTTAGGATGTTGTAACCTATTTTTTCTAATGAAGTCCGAAAAACTAGTCTGAGAGTTGGGGTCAAGCATCGGATGAGTCGGCTTCTATCTCGGCTTGTAGTTGGGCTAGCTCTTCGGGTGTGAGGGACTCCAGCCGTTTTTCCAGGACAGCATCTTCGTAGTCTTTAAGCTGTTGGTTATAGGTCATTTGCTTGGTAAAAACCCGAAAAAAATAGGTTGATAACCAGGCCAGTAAGCCGATGACAAAGATGGCCTGACTCCAAACTCCGGCGGTCTGGGCATCCAAACCAAACAGTTGCAAAACTCCATAGATGACTGCCCCCATAATTACAGCAGCCAGACCTAGGGCAATGGCATCAATTCGCCGCACTCTAAGACTCCAACGTCCGCGGTTGGGGGCGAATGTTCAAAAAGGGCGCTAAAACAATCATGCCGGGAAAAAAGAACATCACCAAAAAGTACATGAACCCCCGCTCAAAAGAGCTAGCCACATACCAGCGTTTTTGGAGATAGAGATAGGTCAAAAAAGGCAGGACTAAGAGATAAGCCCCGGCCAGCCCCCCGTAGGTTGCGACCACTGCCAAATCTATTGTGCTCATTGATATGTTCCCCAGTCAGTGTATATGTTGCATTAGAAATACAGACATCTTAAGAGATTGCCGGCCTGGGTTCAATCTTAGTCGTGGTGATGGAGCCGATGAGGATTTTTAATCAGGTTGTGCCAAAATTTAATCATCCTATCCCCATAGCTCCCTAGCCTGCGGTATGATAAGGCTTACTTAAGGGGGCGTGGCGGAATGGTAGACGCTGCGGACTTAAGTAATTTGAGCCTTAGTGGGGAAACTTGCTAAGTGACTGCTCTCAAATTCAGGGAAACCTAAGTCTGATGTCTGTTTTCAGCATTTGAGATAGGGCAATCCTGAGCCAAGCCGTTTTTTATCACGGGAACGGAAGGTGCAGAGACTCGACGGGAGCTACCCAACCATGATTCGTCAAAGGGGGTAAAGAGAGAGTCCAATTCTCAACACTTGCGGGTGGCTGTGAAAGCAGCAGGAGAATGAAAATCCGTTGACCTTATAAGTCGTGAGGGTTCAAGTCCCTCCGCCCCCACTAATCAATAATCTGAGACTGTCCAAGAAAGTCTTTGCAGCAAGCGTTTTAGAGCATTTTAGGCTATTCTTCAGTCTCAGTTAGTCTCACAAAATCCACTGCAATCCAGGGGTAAGTAGGGGTAAACTCAGGGGTAATCGCTCTTGAGACTCACAGCTTACCCCTATGGCACTTACAGTCCTGACCATTAGCAATGCCAAGCCTAAAGACAAAGTACAGAAACTTTTTGACAGTTGTGGTTTATTCCTGGAAATTACTCCGAAAGGCAGTAAACGTTGGCGGCATAAATATTATTACCAAGGCAAAGAAAAGCTACTCAGTTTAGGGCTTTACCAAGATGTCAGTTTAGCTGAAGCACGAGAAATCCTCAGTGAGCAGAAAAAACAACTGGCAAAAGGGATTGATCCTTCAGCCGCACGACAAGCGATTGAGTCGGCACGAGTCGCTACTGCGCTGAACCAGTTCGAGGTCGTAGCAAGAGAGTGGTTTGCCAACAAGCAACCAAGCTGGGCAGCAAGTCATGCCAAGGTTAATCTGCAAAGACTTGAGCGGGACGTATTTCCGTTAATAGGAGATAGAGGAATTGCCGATATTACAGCCCCAGAGATATTGTCTCTACTCCAAGGCATTATCAAGCGTGGTTCCATTGAAACCGCCCATCGAGTCAAAAGTATAATCTCTCAGGTGATGCGTTATGGCATTGCAACTAATCGAGTAGATCATGATGTCACCCCAGGATTAACTGGAGCGTTACCGCCATCTCCAGAGAATCATCTAGCTGCAATTACAGACCCAAAACGATTAGGGCAAGTCTTAAAGATGTTTGATGCTTATCCTGGTGGGCTGGTAGTGCGCTGTGCTTTGCAGCTAACTCCTTTATTGTTTGTGCGTCCGGGTGAGTTACGTGCAATGAAATGGGCAGAAGTTGACCTTAACACTAAAGAATGGCTATCCACTCTCAGCAAGACCAATCAACCGCATATCGTACCGTTGGCTACTCAGTCAGCCGCAATTCTGCGTGAAATACAACCTTTTACACGGACAGGTGAGTTTGTGTTTCCGAGTCCCCGAACATCAAACCGGCCAATGGCCAATGAGTAATGCAGCGATTACGGCGGCTCTCAGGGCAATGGGGATTGATGGCAGTGAGCAAACGGCGCATGGTTTCCGAGCGACTGCCAGAACGCTGCTGGATGAAGTCTTAGGCATTCGACCAGATTACATCGAGCATCAGCTAGGACATACCGTAAAAGACCCGCTCGGACGAGCCTACAACCGAACTACGCACCTAAAGGAGCGGCGGGAGATGATGCAAGTCTGGGCAGATTATTTGGACACATTAAAGGAGCAAGTCTAATGTCAGCATCCTACAAAGACATGGAGCATTTCGACTTTTTGGTAGCGGCTTGCCTTCTATTCAACTTAGACCCTATCGAGAAGAACCAGAAACTACCGGAGGTCAGAGCAAGAGTAACGGACTTAAGGAAATGGGTTGAGGCAAGAGCAAACCGCATAAATGATAAGACAATTCCACCCTTTATGAGAGGTTCCAAATCTGCCGAGCAGTATGAGCAAGACCCTCCTCCAGAAAACATTAGTCGAGAATTGTTGATCGAATATGCAGGGACAAGAGGACTTAAGCCTAGCTTTCTATTTCCTGATGAAGCCGAGGAATCTGACGACGAGTTAGACCACAATAGACGGTTATCTTACTTAAAGCTGATCTTGGCTTTATTTAAACAGCAAAAGATCGGGATAAGTGACAAGGATATTGTCAGTAAAGTTGAACTGATAACCACGACAACCCTTGAGAAGAGCATGGATAGAAAGACAATCAATAAGATCATCAATGAGATACGAACTCACTCTAGCCTTAAAGCTAGTCGCCAAAAATGAGAAACGCTATAACCTATATTTGGCAAAGCTTTCCGATGGGAAAATGCCATTATCCCATTTTGTTTTTCATTATCCGTCCCATGCAATGAAATCTTTGCTAGACTCAAAGAGTCCCTGTAGAGCTAACATAATGCAGCAACATTTAGAATTACCCACCACTGGTTTCTTACGTCTAAATCAAATTTTGCAGATTATCCCAATTGGAAAATCTACGTGGTGGGCTGGCGTGAAAAGCGGACGTTTTCCCAAGGGAGTCAAACTCTCTGTTCGCACGACTGTTTGGAAGGTAGAGGATATTCGCAGTTTAATTAAAACAGCAGGAGGTGAAGCGATTAGCTACTAAAAAATTTCCCCCTTTAGCTTGGAACTAAAGAGGGCAGAACTTCTTTCAGAGAGAAAGAAAGAATAGAAAAGGTTTTCTTATTTATACGGCTATTTTATCACAAATGCAAGCCCTGCAAGGGTTTTAGGGGATTATACTATCCCGCTTTCTTTCTCTCCAACGGTTTAAACCCTAAAAAAAGTTGGAGAAATATACATGATTGATACAAAAATTAGAACCTTTTTGAAAGGTCGTGGCATTCCAGAAATGGATGCTGCAAGGCTTGGTATTCGCTACGTCACCTACAAAGAGGCTACTACTCAGCTTGGTTTCGGCACTTGTTCTACGAGTCCTGATGGTGTCATTTTCTTTCCCTTTGCGCCAGGCAGTAAATTTGGGGCTGCCCGAAATTGGTATAACTCCAAAGAGGCTGAAGCGCATCACCTCGCTCAACTTAATGAGTGGCAGACCTCTCAAGGAAAAAAGCAATTTAAGCACGTTCCCAAATACCTGCTTCCATCAGGTACGAAGGCAGGGGTTCTTTATGATCCCTACACTATTCTGCGCCCTGAAACTCAGCAACCCATAATTCTTGGGACTGAGGATGTAATCGGGGCAGAGAAGGCAGCTATTCGAGGGATACGGGTTATATCCACATTTGGAGTTTGGCTGGGACTTAAGGCAGATGTGGAAGCAAGTAAAGACCCTGATTGGCGGCACAGCCTGGAGGGTAAGTTCCCCGCCTATCTCGCAGACAGTGACGCTATTCATAAGCCTTCTGTTGCAGCGGCGTTAATTCGTACTGGCATTTTGATTAAGTGCCGAATTGGTTGTTTTCCGGCGCAGGGTAAAGACAAAGTTGGCTTTGATGAATGGTTGGACGCTAACCCTACGGCTACGGCGGAAACCTTGCAGGCACTTGTCTCAGAAAATGCGATGGGCGTGTTTGAATGGCTCGCAACCTTGCTTCCTTCTCATGTCAACTGGTTACAGGAGCGGGGCTATGTTGACACCGAAGCAACCTTAATTGCTGGCAAGGTCAAAGCTGCTATTCTCTCTGAGTTATTCAAACACTATGAAATTGCTGATCTCCGGGCTAATGGGTTTTATGACAAAGTGCTTAAACCGATTGGCACAAACTTAGAGATACTCAAAAACTATCAACTACAGTCCCAACTGGAAGCTGAAGAGCCTAAATCCCAACCTCTTGCGGAATTGGTTGTTAACCTGTGTACGCAAGAATGTGAGCTTTATCACGATGCAGAAAAAGAGGTTTACGCCGATGTGATTGTTGATGGTTGCCGTCACACATATCGGTTACGTTCAGTCGAGTTTAAGCGGTGGGTTGCTCGGCGGCTGCATGAAAATTTTGGGCGTTGCCTTAACTCCGATGCCTTTACCGCAGCCCGAACCACGCTAGAAGCTGTGGCGACTTACGAAGGCAAAGAGACTAAAGTATGGCTCCGAGTTGGAGACTATAACGGCAAAATCTATCTGGATTTGTGTAACGAAAAATGGCAAGCAGTCGAAATTGATACGCAAGGATGGCGGATTGTTGACTGTCCTCCAGTACGATTTTGGCGGCCTAATTCAATGCTTCCGTTGCCAACTCCTGTTGAAGGTGGAAACTTAGAGGACTTCAAAAAACTAATGGGGCTGGACGCTGACACTCCAGAAGCCAAACGGACTTGGTTTATCCTCGTTACCTTCTGGATTTATTGTCTAACACCCTTTGGTGATTATCCTATTTTGCTGCTGGCAGCGTGTCGGGGCAGTGGTAAAACAACCATTACGGAAGCTATGAAAGGTACGATTGACCCCGGCAAAGCTCCCTTGATTCATATTTCCGGTGATGCCCATAAAGTCGGTGTCGCTGGCTCCCGGCGATGGCTTATGGCTTACGATAACGTGAGCTATATTTCTGAAGCTGAGAGCGATATTCTTTGTCGAGTTGCCACTGGATTCGGACACAGTACCCGCACGTTATTTGAGACCGAAGGGGAAACTAACTTCGACTTTTCCAGGCCCCAAGTGATCACTGCAATTGACCATGTTGTAACTCGTGATGACTTGGCAGATCGGCTCTTGATGGCGCAGTTACCAGAAATTGATAAGTCTAAGCGACTCTCTAAGCAGCATCTCAAAGCCAAGTTAGAGGCAATGAAACCGGGCATATTAGGGGCTTTATTGACCCTACTCTCTCAGGCTCTAGCGATTCGGGAAACCTTAGAGGACAAGGATTTACCTCGGCTGGCAGACTACGGCAAATTGGCGATTGCGGCAGAGCGGGCTTTAGGGATTGACGCTGATACCGAAGAAGGCTTTGTCAAGATTTTCGAGGCAAACCGTGAAATGTCCCGACAGGTGGTTCTGGAATCTTCGCCAGTTGCAGGAGCAATTATGGGACTAGTTTCAGACCTTCAATCTCATGGGGGCTATGAAGGGACGGCTACTGACCTTTTGAGCGTACTGGAAACCCGTGTTCAGCATGGCGCAACTAGCCTAAAGTCTTGGACCAAGGCTCCAAACTCCCTAGTTCGGCAACTGAACCGCCTTAAACCCGACCTCAAGGCTTGCGGTATCGAAATCCAGTTCGGGCGCAACATGAAGACCAACGAGAAGACTATCCATCTTCAAAAATTACTTCCAGAAAGCCGGGAGCAGTAAGACAGGTAAAAATATCGGAAATATCGTTAATACCGTTAGTAAATCCCTGAAAGCCTTGCACCATAAGGGTTTCATTCCTAACGGTATTATCGTCAGTCTTAACGATATTGGTTTAAGTATCGTAAGTTCTGAAAGCTTTGCGGCATATAGTTTCTACGCTTAGTGCATAGCGTTCTAACGATATTAACGATATTTTCACCTGCTTTACTGCTTGGCAGATTGGCGAACTAACTCGCCTACTTATGCGGATTTGAACAGACGTGGTTTTTCTTATTCATTCAATTCAAGGAAAACCAAGAATAAAACTACGTTCTTATCAAGAGAAAATCATCAATGAAGTCCACGCTTCGCAATCACGCCGCATTGTGATTTATGCGCCGACAGGTGCGGGGAAAACGGTTATTGCTTGCCGCCTCATCCGAGACCTGTTATCTCAAGGTTTACGCATATTGGTCTTGGTGGATCAAGTGACACTAATTGACCAAACTAGCGAAAAGTTGAAGGCATGGAATATTCTGCACGGGTTCATCAAATCTGGAAAACCGGAAAATTCTGCGCCTCAAATACAGGTGGCAAGTACGCAAACCCTGTCCAGGCGGCACAAGTGGAAAGTACAACCCTTTGATGTGGTGATTTTAGATGAGTGCCACACGACTGCATTTAGTCGGGCAGCTAAAACTCTCCGTTCACTGATGCCCAATGCACGTCACATTGGACTGACTGCAACTCCTTGGCGATCTGCAAAGCACGAAGGCTTAGGGGATGTTTTTGATGAGTTAATTAAAGCCCCCCTCCCTTCTGACCTGATAAATATGGGCTTTCTAGTGCAGCCTGTATACTACCAGTTAGCTGAGGTCAATTTGAAGGGGGTCAAGGTTAAGTGTGGTGACTATGACCTAAACAGACTTGCGGTTGTATGCAATACCCCAGAGCAGGTGAAACTGGCTATCAGTGAGTATCAGAGACTCGCCTTTAACCGACCTGCAATATTTCGCTGTCAATATTGAACACGCTGAAGCACTTGCAGAGGAAGCTAGACGGCAAGGGATAAAAGCACAGGCAATTACAAGCCTAACTGCGCCTAAAGATAGGGAGAAATTTCTAGGTGACTATGCTTCTGGTCATCTCACATTTCTAGCTAGTTGTGGCTGTCTCAGTGTTGGTTTTGATGCACCTCATGCCTCTGTAGTGTTGATGTGCCGCCCAACAAAATCCCTGATTGTGTACTTACAGCAGCTAGGACGAGTTCTGCGTCCATCGCTAGGGAAAAAAGATGCTCTGGTGTTGGATTTTGCTGGGAATGTGTTTGCACACGGTCGTGTGGAAGATATTAAAGATATTGCGCTAGATCATGGGGGAGTTGCCCCTAAAGGTACTGGAAAACCACCAATTAAGCTTTGCCCGACTAGCCAAAAAGATCGGGACGGTAAAGTTGGTTGCAGTGCTCTCGTTCCTCTGTTTAGTTCTCAGTGCCGACATTGTGGTTATCTTTTTGGGAAACAAAAGGCAACTCCAACGGGACAGCTTCAGCAAGCTACCAACAATAAGGCAGCTATTAGGCAGTTTTTTGCGGTCGCCAAACAGCAGGGAAAAGATAAGCGATGGCTTTATGCCAAGTTGCACAGCCTCTCAAACCTTACTCAATCTGATTTTGAGTTGTACGGAACCTTGAGGGGTTACAAGAAGCCAAAGGGATGGGCATACTACCAGATGCAGGAGTTAAAACAGAGAGCTTAGGAGTGTTTTTATAACTGAGTAGGTACTGGTTTTGTGCCTACTTGGTATGAACACCCTTAATGTATTTAGTCCATGCAAAAAAGTAAATCAGCGTGGACTTTCGTTTTACAGCACTTTCGGCATCTATTTGGTACATTCAAGCCTTGAATCTAATTCAAAACAGGGGTGTAGCACCTTAAGCTGTACCAGTCCAATATCGAATCCGCTGTATCTCTGCGCTGTAAGACACGAAATTGAATGTGACGCACATACTCCCTAAACTTGAAGTTGAGTGATAAGTATAAATACTTACTCTTTGTTTTGTGCAGCTAGTTCCCGATCAACTGCTTCTTTTAGAACTTTCCGCAACCAAGTCAGTCTTTCGGCGGTTGGTAGCGAATAGACATAATTGCCTACAGATTGACCGACACGCACACTAATCGGTTTGGGATACCAAGACTCATCAGGTTTTGCGCCTGGCGTATAACGTGGCTTGAGATTGCGGTTTTGTGGTCTATCTGACATGACATTCATTAGTTCAACAACTTCACTCTACACTAGAACTCAATGTTACATAGAGATAAGCTGTGGTTATCCATTCTCGTATGTTACATAGAAAATGCTAATATTCAAATCATTAATTCTCTATGTCACATAGTAGATAATAAGGATATAAACAAAGAGAGCGCAAGTCGCCAAACTAGAACGCTCTCTCTACCCCAAGTAAGAGGTCTTTATATTATGTCTGCTAATTTCTCTGGTATTCAAGTCGCTAAATCTGCACAGGATTTGATCTACTCCGTATCTAATGCCATTCGTATCTTGGGACGCAAATATAACGCTCTCAAGGTTCAAGTCTGGTTCAACTGCGTTTATGTCTGGGCTAAGGGTCAAGTTTCCCGCCTTGTCAGCAAGTCTAAATTTCGGCATCAGTTTGTAGATTTCCGCAAAGCTGGCAGCAAGGTTTTGGAAGTTACTAAGGACTTATTTGAACCGAACACTTACCACGTTTACAACCCTGTTAAAGATTCTCGTCACCACGTCACTATTGAGCGTTCCCATAAGTCACCGCTGCAATGTACCTGTGAGGACTATAACAGCCAACTTCAGGTCTTGGGTAAGGGTGTCTGTAAGCATGGCTACGCTATTTTATCTGAGCTTGGGTACTCATCCCTTGCGGACTATTTAGGCGTAACAAGCTAAAGCAATTCAGACAGTCAGGGGATGCTGCTAAATCCCCATCGCTACACCCACCTAGTTTTTTAAGGATTAAACGATCATGACTTATTCGCAATATCTGGATCGGCTTCGTGAACAGCAAGATGAGGATCGGGCTAAGGCTGAGATGGATCAAGATTTTGATTGGCTTTGTGAAAATAAACCGATTGATGACCCTGACCCGATTCTGCACCCTGATTTATTCGATGAGAACGGCAATTTGATTGATGAGTGGTAACTAACTGTAGAGCTTTGCTCGTGCATAGCTGCCTCTGGGGATGGGCTTAAATCCCCGCCTAAATTGCCCTACAACTACTGGAGAATCACCAATGAACGCAACATTACCTAATGTCAATCCTGAAGCCTTAGAACCGCCTATAATGCCTGGAGAATGGTCACTGAAACAAATTGAATCTGCGCTGAGTCGTCCACTGCCTCAATGTCTGTTAGCGCAGCGCAAACAAGGTGGCACGACGTTAACCTATATCCCCTGGCATACTGCCAATAAAATCCTGTCGAAATACTGCCCAGGTTGGACGTGGCAGATTACACAGATTCAGTTATCTGACAGTCGCTTGTTTATGGTCGAGCAGTGATGGGTTAATTGTCCGGTCTGCTACGGGGACTGAGAGCTTAGATTGTAGTTCCTATGGTGATCCATCTAGCAACGCTGAATCTATGGCATTTAGGAGGGCTTGCGCTCGGTTTGGCTTAGGGCTGTATCTTTACGACAAGTAATCACTTCGGGCCTGGGTAAGCCTAAAAACTGCCGATGTTGTTTGTTGAGGGTTGAATCTAAAATTAGAAGACGAAGTAGGTTTATTTCTAAATGCAAACCACCATACTCCAAAGATACTAACAACTATAATAAGTGAGAGAATAGTTATTAATTTAATATTATTAAAATTTTCTAATCCTTCTTCAAAATAATTACTCAACTCCTCTGATAATCTAGCAATACAACTTTCCATTACATCTACCACATGATCTTTTGCTTGCATAAATCTCTTGCGGTATAACTCAAGTTGCTTGTCGTTCCTTGTGTAATTGGTAAATTCAACTCCAGTATTTTGAAATTTAACACAACTATTCCAGAGTTTTTCACGTTCTTCCTTCAATAATTTCCTAAGCCATCCAATCTTTAATTTTTTTCGAAAAAGAACTGATATAAAGAATTTAAAAGCACCATCTCCATAAAAATCATTTATAATTTTCTCGCAATCTATAATCGCTTTGTCAAATACAAAGACTACAGAATATGGACTAAATTGATCAATAACACATTTCAATTCGCTTTCACCATAATCTCCTTGCACTTTTTCGTACAAGAAAAACTTAGAAAAATCGTCACCTAATTTCGTAACAACATCCGCAATGTCGTCTGCTAATTTGTTCATTAGTACTTACTTCTCAATGAAAGTCTCTCTACTTAAACATATATCTATTTTTTTCGAAATCTAGCATGGTTCTCTAGCTGATCTTTTTATTATTTGGTTTTACTTAATTATTCATTTGTACTTCTTAACTATCTAATGCACACCTTTCAGACTAGAGTTACAGATGCCTTTTTCTAAAAATGTGAGTGTCTGTGCAATTTATAGTATGCAGCCTCTACTAGCGGTAATGAGTCGGTGTCATAGTTTAGTGCTGCGGCATAGTTTGGACACTCTCGTTTATAAAGCCTGTTTGATTGTATGGCACAAATAAGATAATTGCTATGCACAATAGGGTAATAGAATTGGCATTGATTAGGCTCAAATATCTTTTATAACTTGCCAATTAAATGAATTCCCCTAGTTCTACCTATGGATAAACCAAAAGCAAAATTACATGAAGCTCTCCAAAATTCTCATTACCGCTGAAAATGCTTAGAGTTTAGTAAATTGAATACCATGATCACCTGGGTAATGACTTTGGTGCAAGTTACGTCCAAACCAAATTTCGTCTGGTATGCGTTCGGGAAAAGCAGTACAAGCTCTATAGGGGTTATTAGAGTCTGATTCGGATAGATGTAAACAATTTGAACAAACTGGACTAAATCTGTACTGTTCTACATCTAAGTTCTTTCCAGCAGGTAATTGAGGAGGTGCAGAATAAATTTGTCTATAAGTGCCTGTGTATTCTAGAAGTATTGATGCGCCAAAACTGGAGCTTCCATACAAGTTAGAATTTTCAGCTAAAAAGTCTTGAATAACTTTTATCGTTTTTCTTAGGTATTCGATGGATTTTTCTAAATTCTCCTTTTCTTTTCTCCTTGCGTCATTTAAATCACCTGAAAGATACTCACTTTCGATTTTCTCTTCTAGTTGATGAATTGACTTTCTCAGGCCAGAATTAATTGCTTTTCCTAACTCATAGGCAAGCTTACGATTATGCACATGAACTTCACGCACCGTTGCAACGAGCTTGGCTCCCTGTAAGACAACCAAATCAGGAGCATCTTTGAGTAATGTGCCTAAAACTCCTCCGGTGACTCCTCCTATAAGAGCACCCCCTCCAATAATGACTGCTACCCCACCAGCCATTCCAAAGCCACCTACTGCAATAGCACCCCCACCTAATGCAGCTAAAACAGAACTTGTAGCGGCAGCCCCATAGAGTCCAGCAGGAGCCAACAAGCCCACTACAGCAGGTATTGCAAAAGGAGCTAAAAGCGCAAAAAGTGCCGCACCAACAAGCAACCACCAAAAAAGATTTCCACCTCCTTTTATTCCTTTAATTGCTTCTTCAAAGAAGTCTTTTAGGCGCAGACATGAAACAGGATCAAGGCAAAGATATTCAGAAATGTATTTGATTTCTTCTATCCAGCAATCATCTGTAAAGAAGTTTCCACGATCAGCCTTGAGATTTTCATACTCTTTATTGTTGCAATCATCCTTTTCAAAAATAAAATAAGGGTTAAATACGATCAATTCAATAAGAATTGTGATTCTATCAATGAGCCTTGATTGATGCTTTAGTAATTCATTTGAATAATCGAATAAATGTTCTTCATCTAATGAATTTACTTTCTTGTTGGCAAGGCTAGCTAGAAATTCTTCAATATAATTCTTCCAATTTTTTGCCCAAGTTTTTTTAAGCCTTCTTATGTTTATGTTTTCTTCTCTTTCTACATCCTGTAGAGTTAGATAATACTGATAACTAGACATTACTAGGTATTCTTGCCAATCCAACTTAAATAGGTTACTGTCCATGTTTTAATTTCCTCGCCAATTATCTGCTTACTTTCTAAATCCTTGGAGTTACGAGTACCCCAAATGCTCTAATCATTGCTGACTCACCACCCCAAGCCCTTCTCACGTTTTCAGGGTCAAGTATTCGATAATTTCCAAATACATTGTTGCGTTGTAGTCTCCAGCCATGAATATTCCCTAAATCAGTCCAAAATACATAGCCTCCCATTGTAGGCATTGGAATATTGGGTAGTTCTCCTAAGCTCTCAAGTAGTCTTCCTATGGCTTGCGGGTCTTCCGCTAATCGAGTCAAAGCCTGTAAAGCTATAAGCTGTGTCATTTTATACATTTTTTGCTGCAATGATTTAAGTGAGGTTCTCAAAACTACAATCATCCTAGATAAGTTATTTGGGTAGCATGGTAGTTCATTAAACAAAATCAACTTAAATATTTTTAAGAATTTAGTAGTTTTATTAAGGATTTTGGTGTTTCTTTGCGCTTAAAAGATGTCTATAGGATGTACATCTTTGTCAAGCAGTGGAATTTCGGTAGTTATACGGTATGTGGTCTCTTGCCGCTTAGTTCATACTTCACAGCAAACCTCTAGTAACGGTTATAAGAATTATGTCCTCCTATACTCCTAAGCTTGGCGATCATCTTTTTTATGGCTGTGGAGCCCTACGCTCATCATGGAATTTACTGCGGTGATGTCCTGCGGAATGGTCGAAAATACGTTGATGTGGTGATTCACTACGAAGGTAAGGTCAAAGGTGGACAAATCCGGGGGATTAGTTATTCCAAAATTTGCCCAAGACAATAATGTTCAATGTGTCAGATATGCTGACAATGCTTCTTCTGCGCCAAATATAGTTGTTGAGAGGGCAGTCAGTCGGCTCGGTGAGTCAGGGTATAGCTTACTGTCCAATAACTGCGAACATTTTGCGGCGTGGTGTAAGACAGGTAAACATCAAAGTGAGCAAGTTAAGAATGGAGTTGCAGTTGGTGCAGGTGCGCCATTAGCTGGAGCCGCTGTTGCTGGTAGTTTAGGCGTAGTTAGTGGAGTAGGCGCAGCAGCCGGATTAAGTGGGGCGGGAATTATGTCCGGTCTAGCAACAGTTGGCGGTGCTATCGGAGGTGGTGCTGTTGCTGGAGTTGGCGCATTGGGTGCGGCCCCTGCTTTTGTTACTACTCTCGCAATGAACCAAGTCCTCAAAGATGATGAAACTTTACCCCAAGAAGAACGAGATGCAAGAGGAGCAGGACGACTAGCAACAAAAGTCGGTGCAGTGGGGGGTAGTGCCATAGCTTTGGGAGCGATTGCTGGTGCTGGAACTACTGGAGTTAGCGCAGTGGGAATAACTACTGGTTTAGCAACTATTGGCGGCACAGTTGGGGGAGGCATGGCGGCTGGGGTAGCTCTCACTGTTGCGGCTCCGGCTGTTGCGGCGGCGGCATTAGGCTTTGGCATTTACAAGGCAGTGCAGTGGTTCAGTAGCGAGAGTTAAACCCTTAAATGACTTCCCCTAGGTTTACTGTTCATGCAGCATCAAACTCTACTTTTTGAACAGCATCGAGGTTAACTGACTGCCTGGCCTGCCAAAGATCGTAGTTATCCTGCATAGAAAGCCAACTTTCCGGGGAACGTCCTAGAGCTATAGATAAGCGCAATGCCATTTCTGAGCTAATCCCACTTTTGCCGCTAAGGATGCGATTCAGCGTAGAGGGAGAGACACCTAGCTTTTCGGACAACTTGCGCCCAGAAATGTTGAAGGGTTCCAGGTAAACATCTCGAATAAATTCTCCAGGGTGAGGTGGATTGTGCATTGTCATTAGTGGTAATCCTCATAGTCCAGTACATACACATGACCGCCATGAAACTCAAAGGTGATCCGCCAATTGCCATTAACCCAAATTGACCAGCGTTCTTTCGCTGCACCCTTGAGCCGATGTAACTTAAATCCTGGGATATTCATGTCCTCGATAGTAGTAGCAGTGTCCAAGGCTGTAAGTTGCATTCTTAGGCGTTTGGCGTGAGTAGGCTGTATTCCTGACGTACTACCTGTTTCATAAAACTTTTTTAGCCCCTTATGCCGAAATGACTGGATCATGGGCTGATCATAGCGTGGTGCGCTTCGTGCAACAACTATTTTGAGTTTGTACTTGTCACAGGGGATGCGAACAGTGCTTTACAAAAGTTATTCAAGCTAAATAAGTTCTGTGCGAAGGCTGGGTGCGCTGTGTATAGTTTCTAATCATTGTCGGTGCTTCAAGGTTCAAGCACTATATGGATAGGGGTAATTTTAGGGGTAATTGCTTTTTTGAGACAAGTGAGAACGCTTTTCTGGAAAGTCTTTTAGAGGTTATTTCGATGGACTCCGCCCCCATCAAACATCTATCTGAGACAGTCTGATGTACATTAACAAATTATGTACATTAACAAATTATTTGAAGTCGTTAACAAATTAGTGTCGTCATAACAACAGTCTGTCATTCTCACCCTGGCACCAGGAGAACCCATCAACTGGGCATACTGACCAAAGCAAAGCCTCCATCTGGCCTTAAACCCGGCCGTAAGTTGAGAGGGGTTCTTTGATCCAGCGCACGTATAAGTGCTTAAAGGTAGATTTCAAAACCCGAGGCGCGCCAAAATCAATCGGAACTAGTTGGGACGGAAATTGCCAATCATCAATTTGCAAGTCTTGGGGCTTGAGGAGAGGAAATTCCGCTTGCGCTAAATCCACGGACAGACCCAGTTCTGCGGTGGCCTTGAGGGTCGGGACTTGGTCAAAGTCGGCCTGGAGAATCGTGGCAATGGCTTGGTCAAGAGCAAAAACATTGGTAGAAGCTCCTAAAAGATTGAGGGGACGGGGTTCGCCACCACTGGGGCCGTTCCCTTCATGTCCAATAATCCCATCCATAATCGTTAAATCCGGCTGAATCGCCCTGGCAGTTTCCACTAGCATCCGTCCAAACCGATCTCGGTCTTTGCCCGCTTCCATGTGCCACCAGGCCTTCATTTTTCCCGGTACACAACCAAACAGGTTTTTCACCCCCATTGTCAGGGTCAGTTGGACATGGGATTTAACTTTGGGCAGGTTAATGATCACATCGGCGGACATCGCTTCTTTGGAAAGACGGAGATGATTAAATTCCTGGCTAACGGTTTCGTATCGCTCTCCATGAAATTCAATCACAGGCAGTTGCAAATCTTGAATCACCGGTAAATAGCCATTAGCGCGAGCTACACCCAAGGCAGTTCCAAAGGCCGGGCCATCCCCCAAAAACGGCTGACCACCCACTGCTCGGATCATCTGCGTCAGGCAATAGACAATTTCGGGACGGGTGACACATTCTTTCGTGGGTCTGGCTCCGGTTAGCAAGTTGGGTTTTAAGAGAACCCGATCCCCTGGTTTGACAATTGCGGCCAGGCCACCCAAGGGGGCTAATAATTCTGTTAACTTGGCTGCTAACTCCTGATAGTCATAATTTGTGTGTTGCACTAGACTAATCACGGTCATTGCCACATCCCCAATTCTTTCTGACTTTACTGTACCGACTCCCGCCAATTTTTCCCAGGCCTGGATTCCCTATGAATTGAATTGATTGGCTAGGTGGAAAGCAATAAATTTTGACACGATTCAGAGCCAGAAAAATTAGAGAATAGGGTATTGCTTCTCCCACGTAAGGAGTTGATACCGTGACCCTGGCCCCCGCCCAACCCAAAATTATTGTTCTCGATGACGACCCCACTGGCTCCCAAACCGTTCACAGTTGTCTGTTATTAACTCGCTGGGATACTGAGACCTTGCGCCTGGGTCTGGAAGATGCTGCGCCAATTTTCTTTATTTTGACCAATACCCGCGCCCTGCCCCCTGACCAGGCCCAAACCATTACCACCGAAGTCTGCCAAACTCTGAAAATAGCCTTAGTCGAAACTGGAATTAGCGATTTTCTCGTGGTTAGTCGGTCGGACTCTACTCTGCGGGGCCACTACCCAATCGAAACCGATGCCATTGCGGCAATCCTTGGCCCCTTTGATGCTCATTTTCTAGTGCCAGCCTTTTTTGAAGGGGGCCGCTTCACACAAGACAGTATCCATTACCTGATCATTAATGGCGTTCCCACCCCAGTTCACGAAACGGAATTTGCCCAAGACTCAGTGTTTGCCTATCACCATAGCTATCTGCCCGATTATGTAGCCGAAAAAACCCAGGGTAGAATCCCGGCGGATCAGGTGGTGCGGTTTTTAGAAGCTGATATTCAACAGGGTGTCCAGGCCCAACTCCAAGCCCTCCATGACAATCAATGTGTGGTGGTAGATGCGGTCAACCAGGCCCAGATGAATCAATTTGCTGAGGATAGTCTTGCGGTTGCGGCCAGCGGTAAACGTTTTCTCTTTCGCAGTGCGGCTAGTTTACTCACCGGACTGGCCCAACTCCCTCCCCAACCGATTCCCGCCACTGAGATGGGACAATTGCGCCGTAACTCCCGGCCGGGGGCGATTATTGTCGGTTCCCATGTCCGCAAAACCACAGAACAGTTAATGGCCTTACTTAAGGAACCCGGCCTGGTTGGCATCGAACTGGATCTTGAACCCCTTGCCAGCAATCAAGCCGCCGCCTCAACTCTCTTAGAAACAACCTTGGCTGAGATTTATGAGGCTTTTCAGGCTAACCTAACTCCAGTAATTTACACTAGCCGCCAAGAATTAAGCTTTCCCGATACTGCCACCCGTCTAGCCTTTGGCCTGGTTGTGTCCCAACTGTTGATGGATATTGTCCAGGCCTTACCAACAGACATGAGCTTCCTGATTAGCAAAGGGGGAATTACCTCCAATGATGTCTTAAGCACGGGTCTAAACCTGCCCACGGCTCGCCTCCTCGGACAAATTTTGCCAGGTTGTTCTGTGATTCAAACCCCCGCTGACCATCCCAAATTTCCCAAGCTCCCCGTGGTCTTATTCCCTGGCAATGTCGGCGATCAACAAGCGCTAGCAACTATTTATCAGCGATTTTCTACAGCAACCCCTTCTCTTGCTTAACTATAGCATTACTCATTTAGGGTGAGATGGGGACAAGTCAGAAAATGCTTTATGAGCAGTCTTTTTGACATTTCTACTCTCTCAGAACAGTCTGCGTAACGCTATAGATCCAGAAGTCCTCAAACTGTAGGCAACTCACCAACCGCCATTGAGGAGTAAGTTAGGTCTTTGACTGCTCAAAAGTTAGAATCATTGGGTAAGACGTTGCTCGAGTTGGAAGATATTTCAGAGTTCCAGGCCTGGTTAAAAACCTTCAATAACTAACAACTCTGGTGGCAAAGTTAATGTTTCTTCAATAACGATGGTCAAAGGATACTGAACAGGGCCTGGGGGATAGCCAGTCAATAAAAAAGAGAGAGCTATATTATTAACCCTCTCTTCTTGGAAATTATTAGTGCTCGATCAGCCCAAATTATTTCCGTTTCGGCACTTTGTTCATGTAATCAATTTCAAAGGAAGACAGCCGTTGGGCATAGCGGGGTGTAGGCGCAATTGCGTTCGCCATACTCCGGAATTTACGGGGATCTCCTTCCCGAAGTTGGCGCATTTCGTACTTGCGGCTGTAGAACTGCTCAAGGGCAAACCGCCAATCGGTCGTTGTTGTGCCCACTTTATCCCGATACTCATAACCGTAACGAGGCATAACCAAATTAAACGGCCGACCTTCCATCCGTTTCCGTTGATAAGGAACGGTATAGTCCCCAAAAGCCGCCGTATATTCCTCAGAATCAATCAACACATCTAGAAAGCCATGAAACCCCAGAGTCCCAATCTTGATAGACCAAGCAATCTTCTCGGCTTCGTTGTAGGCTGCCCGGCCCAAAAAGCGCTTCAGGCAAATATCTACCAGCCGATAGTTATCATTGACGGCCACGACGGTGTTGTAGAACCGCTCAGATTTAGCCAGGCCCCGGATAAAGTCCCGCACTGAAATCGCCCGATTGCTCACCTGAGACTCCAGGGTGACTTGGCGATTAAACTTGAGAGTTGCATGCTCACTAAACACTTGCCGGTAGGCAGCCCAAATGACCTGTTGCATTTCCCCAGGCGAGCCAGCGTCCTCAATCCGATAAATGTAAGGGGTATCCTCATCTAAATCAGCAGGGCCAAAACTGGCAACCCGATGATTTTGAGTAGTCGGTTTATAAGCCAATAGCGGTAAACTCATGCAGATCTCCCAAATAAAAGCAGAAATTTATAGCGGTCAAGGTCAACGTAACGGAAAGGATGCGGTCGAGTTAATCGAGGCTAGGGCAGTCCCAGAACCATCCCGACTCATATCTGGAATCTTAATATTGTCCGTCTTGACAGAATTATAGCGGAGGGGTGTAACCTGGACGGTGCGGGCCATCGCCAAAAAGTTCTTAATGTCACCCCATTTATACCGCCCATCTTCCAATTTATTGCGCCAATAGTCAGCATAGCGAGGCGTGACTAAATTGAATGGCCGATCTTGATAGCGGCGACGTTGGTACGGAACCGTGTTGTCACCGAAGTTTTGGCTATATTCGTCACTGTCCACCAGCGCATCGACAAAACCATCCCAGCCTTCGGTGGCAATCCGAATTGACCAGGCCAGTTCTTCATCTTTGTTATAGGGGGAACGTCCCAAAATCCGTTTTAGGCCCACTTCAACCAAGCGGTAATTAGAATTAGTTTCCACCAAAAGACGACGCAGCACTTCAGACTTAGCCAGGCCCCGGATAAAGTCTCGGACAGAGATGGCCCGGTTACGCAATTGTGACTCTAGGTTTCCCTGGCGATAGCTTTGCAACAAAACGTGCTCACTAAACACCTGTCGGTAGGCCGCCCAAATCAATTCATCGAGATCACTAGCCTCGGGAGCATCCACCAAGGAATAAAGCCGGGGCGTATCTTCATTAGCTACTTCAAAACCAGTTACCCGCTGATTCTGAGAACTGGGGCTATAGGCAAGTAAAGGAATAGACATGGTTACACCTGGGGATTACGAGGAAGATAACGGTAGGGCAAAGCAGTTGGGGCTGGTTTAATCGCCACTCGATCCGTCCGGCCAGAGACAGTGGAATTGGGAACTTTCACTAAGCTAGAGGTTGCCCGAGCCACATGGCGTTGAGTATCTTGGGTGGGGGTGAGAACACCGCGAGCCATGGAGAGAAAGTTACCAGGAATGGCCTGGCGAATCACCCGCCTGTCCAGGGGGCCAACGCTATAGTCCCGCACGCGATAGTAGGACAGACCACTGACTTTGAGTTCTTGATTGCGCCAATAGTCGCCATAACGGGGATTTACCAGGTTAAAGGGACGGGTCATCCGCCGCCGCCGTTGATAGGGGACAATATCGTTGCCAAAGTTTTCTTGATATTCGTCACTGTCCACAATCGCATCAATTAAGCCATTGAGACCTTTGGTGGCGGCAATAATAGACCAAGCAATTTGCTCCCCTTGATCATAGGTGGGACGACCCAGAAAGCGTTTGAAGCTAATATCCACCAGCCGATAGTTGGAATTGGTATCCGCCACCAATTGTCGATAAACTTCGGATTTCCCCAGGCCGCGGATAAACTCTTGCACAGAAATGGCCCGGTTCCGCAGTTGGGACTCCAAGAAAGGTTGCCGATAGCTTTCCAGGATTAAATGCTCACTAAAAATCTGCCGATAGGCCGCCCAGATTAAGGCATCCACATCGGTATTGGAGGTGGCATCTGTAAGCCGATAGAGGACTGGATCATCATCCGCAGCCACTTCATAACTGGCAACCCGTTGGTCTTGGGTACGGGGATGGATGGGGAGGAGGGGCAAAGCCATAGGTTTGTTCCTTTGCGGGATAACGATAAATTGAGAGAATTAAAGCAACACGGAAAGTTAAGGGGCAGCACTGAAAGCAGGCAACATTGGGTCACAATCTCTGAGGGCAGAAGAACGGGCAAATAGCTGTATCCGGGCCCGCACTGCTACATCCGAATCACACTGGGCTAAGGTTTGCAGCAAAGTTAAAAGCCGCTCTCCCAAAGACTCATCCCTAACTTGGGGTAACAGATGAGTCGCCGCGACAACAGCCGCATAGCGCAATGCCCAATCACTCTCTAGAACTAGTTGTTCCAAAGCCACAATTACTCGGGCCTGGGCAGACAGAACTTGGACATCAGCAACTAAGTGCCAATCTAAGCCTCCTAACCCCTTCGTTGCAGCTCGCCGAACACTCGGTGCAAAATCACTGAGGGCGGCTTGCAGCAGAATCTCCAAGGCATCGGGATGGGCAATCATCGCTAAGGCCCGAATCGCATAGGCCCGCGCCCCATAGTTGTAGCTGTCCAGGCCAGTGAGTAGGGGTTGAACTGCGGCATGACCCAACCGCACTAAGCCATTCATCGCCACGAGGGCTGCCCCAGGATTGTTATAGCCTAGGACTGCCATTAGTGGAGGAATCGCTTCCAGAGAGCCGGTTGCAGCCAAAGCTTCCACAGACTGGATTAAGCCTGCTGGGGTTTCCGCTTGTTCAACCGCTTGGATGAGGGACATGAGGGATGTTGCAGTAGCCATAATTAAAGCAACCCATCCATCAACATCAGTAATTCAGTTAACTCAGGAGGAAAATCGGACTGGGACAAATCAACAACACGCATCGCCCCCTGCACTAGGCCCCGAAGCGCGATCAGCTTAAAGCTGTTTTCTACCGCTGCTCCGGCAATGGCACTGGCGGCTGGTAAATATCCGGTTGCCCCCAAATCCAATAGGGCCGAACGTCTTAATTGCACATCCGGTGAATTGAGGGCTTGGATCAACAGTTCTGCCGCCGCGGCATCTCCAGTAAGCTGGCAGAGGGCCCGCGCTGCTGCAAACTTGACCCGATCCATCGAGTGATTCAGGAAGGGACGAATTTCAGGAACAGCATCCTTGGCCTGGAGTTGACCCAAACTTTCCAATACCGCTTCATAGGGCTGGATCAGGTGGGGGCGACCGGGGACAAATTGGGCTGCAGCAACACCACCAGCTAAAAGTTCCAATAACGGAGGAATCGCCACCAAATCACCTAACTGACCCAAGGCCTGGGCTGCTGCCTCTCGAACATAGAAATCCTCACAGGCCAGGCAAGCAATCAAAGGACTCACAGCCCGTAAATCCCCAAGCTTGCCCAAGGCCCGAGCAGCATTGCGCCGGAGCGGATAGCCGCCCAATTCTGTCCGATCTGCTTGATCCGCCAAGGCCTCAATCAAGGCCGAAACCGCTTGGGCGCGCAACTCTGGGGTAACTTGAGCTTGGCGACCAAACTTCCCCAACCACCAGGCCGCATAGTAGCGCAGACTTGTATCCGCATGACTCAATTGAGCCACCATCTGTAAAAAGATAGTCGCAGAATCAGCCTCACCACTGGGCACCCGGGGAGGATTGAGAGCAGGACTAGAAAAGGCGGACAAGAGGGAAGTCGTCATCACCCAGCCGTCCTAACCCTCAGCAACTAAAGGAGTAATGCTGACGATTTTGCCGCCCAATCGGGAAATCCGCTGCATTTCTTCATTCATCCGGCCATAGGGAACCGTGACAAAGGTGCTGCCACTGCGGCGAATCGGGAAGCCTTGTTTATCAGCCTCTTCGTTCTGCCGTAACCCAACGACTTCATAACGAAACACCCGTCCAGAGGAAGGACTACTCGCGGTGCTGCTGGTAGCAGTTTGACCAAACATGTAAAAACTCCCAACAATGGTGAACTGAGATTGAAGAGACCCTGACCCTAAGCAGGATTAACGCTGACAATACGCCCGCCGGTGCGATGAATCTGCTGCATTTTCGGCAACAGTTGCTCAAAGGGGACAAGATAAGCGGTGCTGCTGCGGCGAACCCCAGGATAGCCAGCCCCCCGAATACCAGCAACCTCTAACCGATAAATCCGACCGCTTTCACCATAGGAACCCCCTAAGCAGTTTTTCGGCGGGACATCATCGGTAGCAGCATAGAAGGCAAAGCTCCCATCGCTACTGGAAGGAGGCATGATTGTGGAGGCATTATTGCTGGCCAAATCCCGAGCTAAACGAGAGTGGGTACCGCCAGACTGGGAATTATCACTACTGGCATAGCCCCGATAAAGCTGGAACATCCGGGTAAAGCCAACCGTGCGGCCGCCAGTTTGGACATCAAAACCCCGATAGTAGGGCACCACAGCATCCCCAAAGTTATCGGTATATTCTTGGGAATCAATGTAGGAATCAATATCGGCATCAAATCCCTGCTCTTGATACAAATCCAAGTGATAGATCACCTCTGATTCGTCATAGGGAGGCCGCCCCAACAAATGCTTGTAGTTGAGTTCAATAACTCGGGTTTGGAAACTGTTATAGAGAAACTTGTTTTTATATAGGTCTGACTTGGCCACAGCCCGGACAAATTCCCGGACTGTGATCTTGCCATTGCGCAAAAGAGATTCAGCAGAAGCCAAACGCTCCGACTGCATCAAATAATCATTGCCTAAAACTTGACGATACACGGCCTGGATAACCGCCTCGACATCATCATCACTCCAGCTAGACCGTAACTCAACCGGGGCCGCATTGCTATAGGCGGACGTTCCCAGACGAGAAGCTGCTGCGGTAATCGCCACGACGCATTCTCCTGCTAAAGATCAAAGTGGACAGGTGGACTAAAAACAGGCCCGGCGCAGTCAACAAAGGATTAGAGTTACCCCCAAAATCATCTGCTAACCACCCCGGGCACAACCAAACTAGAACTTAGGAACTAGCTCTAGCTGAGGGCGTTAATGGCATAGTCAAGGTAAGCATTGGCTTCGACAGCAGCTTGTCCGCTCAAACCATGGCTGGCTTTGATGCTTTTGAGGGCTTCTACATACCAGCTAGGAGATAGATCAAAGGTGCTGTTGATTTCAGCCAAACCAGCCACCAAGTACTCATCCAAAGGACCAGTTCCACCAGCCACTAAGGAGTAGGTAACAATCCGCAGGTAGTAGCCGATATCTCGGGCACATTTGGCCTTGCCTTCAGGAGTTGAAGCGTATTGAGATCCTTGCAAAGAGGTGGTGTAAGGAAACTTTTGATACACGGCAGAAGCAGCACCATCAATCAAGCTTTGAGCATTGCTGGTCAAGGCGCGAGCGGCTTCTAAGCTGGCAGCAGCCCGTTTGAACCGACCATCAGCGGCTTGGAGTTCGGTATTGCTGAGGAAACGACCTTGGGTATCAGCGGCGGCAATCGCTTCAGTAATCGGGGTCTTCATAGTCTTGAGATTTCTCCCTTAATAAGTTTCGTGTCTTAGAAAGCGGTCAGGAAAATTTTGGTGTATTCATCCAAGGGGACTAGGCTACAGCAGCAGCAGCCCGATCAAAGTAGCCAGCGACTTCAGAGATCAAAGAGCTGCAATCGCCAGGGACAATACCGTTGGGATCGTTAGCTACAGCAATTGCTGCATCCTTCATTTTAGAGACACCGGTGGCAACAGAAGAACCAGGAACGCCCAAAGCTTGGTAGGTTTCCCGCAGGCCGTTTAAGCAACGATCATCCAACACACTGGAGTCGCCAGCCAAGGTAGCGTAGGTGACATAGCGCAAGATGATTTCCATGTCGCGTAAGCAGGCAGCCATACGACGGTTGGTATAGGCGTTTCCACCGGGCTGAATTAATTGAGGTTGTTCGGCAAAGAGGCTCCGAGCAGCATTGGCAACAATCGTGGAAGCGTTGCTGGTGATACGGTTAACAACATCCAAGCGCTTATTCCCTTCCTTCACCAAGTTGGACAGGGCATCGAATTGGGCACTGGTGAGGAATTCACCCCGGGCATCGGCCTGAGCTACAACTTTGGCAAATGCGTCTAGCATGGATAAAATCTCCTTAAAAAGAAGTCTGGACTTCGTGAGCAATTTATAGAGAGTTAAGGCAACTGCCGAAGCAGCACAAAAGGTTTGTTTCTTAAAGAACTGTTTGATCCACAGGAATCGCCACAATTTAGAAAGGAACCAGGCCTGGGCAATAAACTCTTCTCGCCAAGATAGATTAAGCTGAAATGCTTCAAACTCCAATCTATGTTGCGGTCAGATAATTGCGTACCCTATGTTCGCCATCTGGCCAATTCGGGATTCAAGACAGCCTGTTCAACAGACCCTTCAGGTATTTCTTATACAATGCTGCGGGAATCAGTTTTATCAGAAGTTATCAATTCGTAAAACTTACACAGAAATTTAAATTATTTTCCAACTCTAGCCACGGGTAATCAGCAAAAATGGCTACTTAATGTAAAGTTATGTTTCCTTTCTTAAACTTAGTTCAACTTCCTCTGAGGATTTATGGGTCTAAACTGTAACGAGCAGTCCCTTGGGCGTTTAAGGATAGGCCTGAATTGATGAGACAAATATACTGATGAGAGCATAAAAATCTGGCTCTGGGCCGGGGTAATGAATCTCTCCCCTCAGCAAATTAAGCCGCAGAGACTATGGGGGAGAAAAAAGACCAGAACTCTCAACCTTAAGATCGTGATGTGACCCTTACCAGGCCTGGGCTACGAAGCCTTAATTTCCTCCAAAAAATCCGTTAACCCCAATTCCCGCTTGAGGATATCCACGGAATTAATATCAATGTAGCTCTCACAGCAAATTAAGCGAGGTGGGCGAATTAAGTTTTCCCGGACAGAGGCAATGGTCGCTTTGACATGATCGGAACTGGCACGGTCGCTAATAATTGTGTGGGCCCGGTGAACTAAAGCATTGAGTTTATAGGCATCATTTACCTGGGCAGTCACCAAGAGCAGATCGTCCCCCCGCAAACTGTGGATCATCACCTCCGCCACCCCTAAGGTTCCGGAACTCAGGCTGACCAGGCCCAAGCAACAGCCCGGGGGCAATTTTTGAATGACCTCCAATTCCCGTTGATAGTTATAAATATCAATAAAAAATAACCTGACCCCCTTGGCTCGAGCAATCGCTTCTGTCATGCTGGCAAAGTAACGCACAGTCACCAAGGTCGCCGCACTATCCGGTTGTAGAAGTGTTTCGATCTCTTCGAGATAGATTAACTCCACAGGGACAGGTAGGAGTTGCTGGAGTTCCTGGGTAATTAACTCACCTGCCCCCTGATCATGTTGGGGTACCGTCACAATCACCCGGACTCCTGCTTTTTGCCGAGCTTCAATTTCCGCTAAGAATAATTCCCGGATTTGCCCTAAGGAGTAGCCCATCCCCAGCAAGGTATCTAAACTATCTTGGACAAGGCGATGAACGGGGACTACCGTGGGGCGGGCCCGTCGCGGCATACTATCCTCTTGACCAAGGGCCCGGACATAAATACCTGACCCCACCTGTGCCTTGACCAGGCCTGCCGCCTCTAGGCGTTCATAGACTTTGCTAATGGTATTGCGGTGCAGGCCCGTTTGCATGGCCAATTGGCGGGTACTGGGCAGTCGGTATCCAGGCGGAAACTGGCGCGCCGCAATCGCAAAACTAATTTGGTTAAAGAGTTGGGTGGAGGCCGGAATCTCACTCTCTGGCTGAATGTGAAACTGCACCGCTTGCCCCTCATGCTATCTAAACTGTTCAGTGAATCCTTACGGCTAGAGATTTCTGCCTATGCCAAAGCGATAAAATTACCATCTTAGCCGATGAATTGCCGCCCAAGACTGCATAATTGGCCCAAAATTTACGCAAAGCCCTTGCCCTTAGTCATTGACGGAGTTGGGGCAACACAGGCCTGGAGTTGAGCCTTAATTTTAGCCTCGTCTAACCCCTGACCAATTAAGACCAGTTGGTTCTTCGGTGCGCCTGTCCAATCTTGATCGTCTAAGGTGAACCGCTTGCCACTCAGATGAAAGACATGACGGCGGGGGCTTTCCTCAAACCAGAGAATCCCTTTAGCCCGAAACACAGCATCTGGCATCTGGTTATCGAGAAAATTCTGGAATTTCCGAATCGCAAAGGGCCGCTCGCTCTGGAAGGACACTGAGATAAAGCCATCCATTTCCAAGTGATCCGAGTGGTGATGGTGATGCCCGTGATCGTGATGGTCGTGGCCGCAGGTGTCATCGCAAACATGATCATGGTGATCGGCGTGATCGTGGTGGTCATGGTGATCGTGATGTTCTGCTTTTTGTGATTCAGGTTCGGGACTAAAGTAGCGATCACTTTCAAACAGGCCCACGCTCAAAATTAGGGGCAGCGGCACTTGGGATTTGACTGTCCGAATAATTCTGGCCCCGGCCCGGGATTCCTGGAGACGTTTTTCTAATTCTTGGACGCGGGTTTCTGGGACGAGATCCGTTTTATTGAGGAGAATCACATCCCCGTAGGCAATTTGGCTTTGGGCGGCGGTGCTGTTAAACAAGTCCAGGCTAAAGTTCTCGGCATCAACAACCGTCACAATGGAGTCTAAGCGAGTTAAGTCCCGTAGATCAGTCCCCAAAAAGGTCAAGGCAACGGGGAGAGGATCCGCCAGGCCAGTGGTTTCTACCACCAAATAGTCCACCTTGTCCGGTCGCTCCAGGACACGATAAACAGCATTGACCAAATCATTATTAATTGTGCAACAGATGCAACCATTGTTTAACTCCACCATGTCGTCGTCGGTTTTAACCAGTAACTCCTGATCAATCCCAATCTCCCCAAATTCATTGACGAGGACGGCCGTTTTCAGACCGTCTTGGTTCGTCAGAATATGGTTCAGGAGGGTAGTTTTGCCGCTGCCCAAAAAGCCAGTAATGATCGTCACAGGCAATCCATGCTTAGGCACATTCATGACGGGAGGAACAGCAGTAGAGGAGATAGGCATATAACGTTAGCTCGGACAGTAACAATGATTAACCCCAACTAACAGGATCAGTATGTCCCAGGCCCCGGCGGTCTGTTTGACCCCGATCTACTATTGGGTAGGTTAATTCTAGCTTAGGGACGCAACTGGGTTGAGTGAAGACTCTACATTCCAACCAAGAGAGACAGTATTTCTTGGGCATTGGCTATAGCGTTACTCATTTAAGACTCTTATTTAGACAAGTCAGAAAATGCTTCATGGGCAGTCTTTTTAAGATTTATACTCTCTCAGGACAGTCTGCGTAACGCTATAGGTCTGTATCTTAATTCCCCCTGGGAGCTTGGATAGGGGCGAGTTGAAAATGATCTTGCTGATGGGGGTTCTGAGTTATTTTCGAGCCAGAACAGCCCGCCTAACTCACCCTACTTTTAAAGCACTGTTGTTGAAGTCCCTTGCTGCGTTATGATTAAAAATGCGAATTTTCGGCTCTGTAGCTCAGTTGGTTAGAGCAGGGGACTCATAAGCCCAAGGTCATGTGTTCAAGTCACATCAGAGCCATATATTCAAACCTATTGCTGTAATGCCTTGAGAAATCGCTGCATACTGGCGAAAACCCCCCCCCCCCCAGGAGTTTCTGCCTGCTCCCCATAGAGGATTTTATCAATCTGCTCACCACTCGGCTTGGCTGGAGTTGCTCCGAGACGTTGATATTCACCGTTCACATCGCGCCAAATTTCCCAATCCCCCGGATAGGCCCGTAACAAGGCTGTGGTGTCATCTAGGGGGCGGATGTAATAAGCGGTGTCCAGGGTGTTTAGGAATCGCTCCCGCAACTGTCGTCCTGCATAGCCAATCCCAACAATGGCCACGTCTTGGAGTTTGGGATTCAGCAAAATAAAGGGGCGATTTCCGGCAGCATTACACATTTGTTCGATGTAGGACACCTCAACAGGGGAGGGAGTAATGCAGACAAAGGCCTGATCTTGCTCTTGGACAGGCTCAAGCAATTCATTCACGCCTCGAACCGAGAAAATCGGATTTTGCCAATCCCGTCGGGCTAGGGCCGCTGCCCCTGCATCCGCAAAAAAGACCTTTAGGTGCACTCCTAAATCTTGAAATAGTTCCAGATAGCTCCAGGCCAGGGGCATCATTTGTAAATCTGGCAAAAGTATTTCAATCTGAATCCGGTTAATCCCAGCATCTAGGGCGGCCTGGGTAGCAGCTTTGGCCTGGTTAATGACTTCATCAAGGCTAGTGGGTACGGTCATGGGCTTAGACTTTAACTCCCAATTTGTTGCCCAAGGGCTGTACAGATGGCCTGCATTTCACTAATTAGTTTTGGGGCATTGTCTAGGCTACCTTGTTTAGCTTCGGATTCGAGTTGCGCCGCTAAGGTTTGGATGCCATGGGCCCCAACATTACCACTAGAACCTTTTAAATGATGGGCCTCGCGCATCATTGCGTCTAAGTCCTGGCGAGTGACCGCTGCTTGGGCGGCCCCTAGATGACTTTTAGCATCTTCCACAAAGGTCAGGAGTAACTCTTGCTCAAACTCCCGATCCCCCCCCGATAATTCCGCTAGATAGTCCCAATCAATGAATGGAGACAACTCCATATCCAAAACCTCGACTTCAAGGACAATAGTTCTACCTTAAAGTACGGCCGTGGCCTGGGGTACCCCATTCACCCGCTCAAGTTTGGCTCCCAGTTGCTGGAGCTTAGCCTCAATGGCCTCATAGCCTCGATCTAAGTGGGTTAAACCATAAACTTGGGTTTCTCCTTGGGCAGCCAGTCCGGCTACCACCAAAGCGGCTGTGGCTCGCAGATCTGTCCCCATCACCGGCGCACCGGATAAAAAGGGAACGCCGCGAATCACCGCATGGTTGCCTTTGATCCGAATATCTGCCCCCATCCGATTCAATTCCGGGACATGGCCAAAACGATTTTCAAATACCGTTTCGCTAAAAATACTATTTCCCTCGGCAATGGTCATGAGGGCCATAAAGAGGGATTGCATATCGGTGGGAAATCCTGGATAGGGTAGGGTCTCGATATCGGTGCTAGTATAAGTCTCCGCCGGGATAAAGCGCAGGGTTTTGGGGGTTTCCTGGACAATTTGCGCCCCCATTTCTTCCAATTTGGCAATGATTGGGGTGAGGTGATCTGGGAAAACAGGAGCCAGGGTAATCTCAGAACGAGTAATAGCCGCGGCGGTCAGAAACGTCCCCGTTTCGATCCGGTCGGGAATGATCTCGTAATCTGTCCCGTGGAGTTTCTGTACCCCAACAATCGTAATGGTGTTTGTCCCGGCCCCGCGAATTTTTGCCCCCATCGAGCGACAGAAATTGGCCAAATCCACCACTTCCGGTTCCTGGGCGGCATTTTCAATAATGGTTTCCCCATCCGCCAAGGTTGCGGCCATCATCAACGTTTCCGTGGCCCCCACACTGGGATAGTCAAGATAGATTTTTGCCCCTTTCAGTTTGCGGGCGTAGGCCTGGACAATGCCATGTTCAATATGGACTTCTGCTCCCATGGCTTGTAACCCCCGCACATGGAGTTCAACGGGGCGGGCCCCAATGGCACAGCCACCCGGTAAGGGCACACGGGCCGTTCCCAGGCGAGCTAAGAGGGGGCCAATGGCAAAGAAACTAGCCCGTAACTGACTGACCAGTTCATAGGGAGCATGGGCTGAGGTTAGGTGGCGAGAGTCGAGGGAGAGGCCGCCTTTAGAGGGGAAAAGCTTTACGCCCAGGGCCTGGAGAATTTCCCCCATCCGGTTAATGTCAGCCAAGGCAGGAACGTTGTGAAAATGACAGGTATCTTCCGCTAACAAGGCTCCAGTCATCAACACCAAGGCCGAATTTTTGGCTCCACTGATCTTGACGTGACCACTCAGTTGTCGTCCGCCGTAAATCCGCAGATAGGGCTGATCCTGAGAAATGGTGTTAATCAGTGGGGGCATATAGTTTTCGTAAAAAGTAATGTAAAGTTCCCCCAAATTGTAGCGGAAAGACTGCCTAATTATGCATTTTTTATGATGTGAAGCCTGTCTAAATCGGGGGTGATTCTTGATGTTGGGCGGTAAAGATGGCTCGACGCAGGCCTTGGTTATTGAGTTTGTAGCTATACAGCCCCAGTTGTTTGGCCAAGGCAATTAGTTGTGATCGTTCCAGGCCCTCTAGTTCCAGCCAAGATAGATTGCCAAGGAGGGGCACTTCCGGGTTGAGGGCGGTTTCGAGTTCTTTTTTCAGATCATTCAGTTCAGTTTCTAAAGCATTCAGGCGTTGCAAGACAGTTGGACAAGTTGGGGTAGTGGGCTGGAAATACTCTTGAAGAATTTGTCGGAGGGCCTGGGCGGTGGAGGGAAGATGGTGCTGACGTTGCCATTGTTGAAGTTGGGCATAGAGGGCTGGATCAAGAGTAACCGTTACTTTTTGGGAAAAAGAGGATGCCGCAGCCATAGGTACGAGGATGTGAATGAGGACTCAAAAAAAACCGACAAACTAGATTAAGTCTGCCGGCTCGTTGTGTGTTCCCTGTTGATGACTCGGATAGTACTGAGTCAATTCTGATTATGCCTGATTCCTTGGGGGTATTATTGTGATCCAAATCACTGATGCTTGGGAACTCCCCTGATCTGTGACTAAAATTAATTTTGACTATGGAAGATGTTGATGGCTACCTGCTTAAATGTACCCAGGCCCCGGCAATCGGGCGCAGGCGTTTGCTGTTGCATATCAACGGCGTAACCAGTGATCAAGATAGACAATATCGAGACCTAAAGCAACTGGCCCAATTAACTCAGGCCAACCCCCTCGATATGTACGGCATTCATAATCAGACCCATGGGTTTGAAGCCGATTTACTAGAAAGCTTATTGGGAAAAGCGGAACTCTATCGCTACTGGCCTGGGGAAATGACTCCCGAAGCAGCGCAGCGACTCCAGGCCTATGGGCAATTACTCAATGCGCTTTGTGTGCAGGACTTAGCTCCAGATGCTGATATGGTAGGCATCGCGAAAACCCTATTACCAGGAAAACTAACCTTGCCCCTGAGTGAACAAAACCTATCGAGTTTGCAGGCTGTGTTGCAGTTGCCGTTTATTCAGAAAATGGGTTGGTTGGAGTTTGCCAATTATATTTACGGGACATTACCACCGGGTGCACCGCGACCGACATTACGGTTAGCCTATGAGATTTTGCGGGGTATCCAGGCCGGTGCGGAAATTTTTATTGTCGCCCACAGTCAAGGGTTAATTATTACGGCATTGGCTTGTCGGATGGTGGAGATAGTGCTGAAGGGTTCCCCCAAGTGGGCGGAAATGCTGCGGATTGTTGGCTATGGGCCGGTGATTTTATGGGCGGATTTACCAGCAGTTTTACATCAACAAACGGTTTTGATTCAGCATCGCCAAGATCTGGTGGCCGAGTCCTTAAGTAATATGCGGCAAATGGGGGTGTGGAATAATGTCCAGGCCCAGCTACAAAATTTGTTGAATAATTCTGATGGCCTGTTTAAGGCGATGGAACGAGATAGCCATCATGCCGCTAGTAACTATTTAGGGTTACAGGATAATTTGACTAGTCAACGGAGCAGCAAGTTAATTCAACTTTTACTCACGGAAAACTGGCAAACCAGTCCTTGGATTTCTGGTCTGGCGGGGAACCGGATTATTTTAGAAGCAGAGGTTTAAGGGTGAATGATTTCCTAGCACGGCGACGGGGTCTGGCGAAAAACTGTTCACATCCGGTATTACTCTGGGCGGGGAGTCGGGTTAGTCGTAATTTTGCTGCCAATACTTATCCATTTCGAGCCAGTAGTCATTTTCTCTATTTCACTGGGTTGAACTTAGCCGAGACCGTAATTTATCTCGAAGCTGGTAATTTAATTCTCTTTTGGGACGAACTACCGGAATCTGCTGCTCTTTGGCATGGCGATAGTCCAACCCGCGACCAATTAGCCGATCAACTCCAGGCCCAGGCCAGTTATCCCCTTGCTAAACTTGCTCAATTCACTGCCAACGCCGCCACCATTCCCCTAGTTAACCCCCATGACCGTCAACACCAGGCCCAGATTTTGAACCGCCCCGTTGAATTTCCCCTAGTTGCTGAGGATTTGGCACTGGCCCAGGCTTTGATTGATCTACGCCTTACCCAGGATGCCGCCGCCCGATCCGAAATTTCCCAGGCCATTGCAGTCACGATCCGGGCCCAGCAAGCGGGGATGAAAATTACTCAAAATGCCAAAACCGAAGCTAAAGTCCGGGCCTGGATGGAACAAGTCGTTGCCGCCCATCAGTTTAATCTCGCCTACACCAGTATCGTCACCACCCAAGGCCAGGTTTTACATCAAGAACATTCACCTCATACCCTCAAACCCGGCGATCTGCTGCTGGTAGATTTAGGAGCCGAAACTCCCGGCGGTTGGGCTGCGGACATCACTCGAACTTGGCCCGTTTCTGGGAAATTCAGTGCTACACAAAGAGAAATTTATGAAGTGGTCTTAGCCGCCCAAACCCAGGCCATTGCTGCCATTAAACCCGGCGTTGAATTTTGGGAGATTCATAGGATTGCCTTGCAAGTAATTACAGAAGGGCTATTCGGGTTAGGAATTCTTCAAGGTTCACTCAGGGATTTATTGGCATTGGAGATTGGGACAACATTCTTTCCTCACGGAATTGGGCATTTACTTGGTCTGGATGTCCATGACATGGAGGATTTAGGGGATTTAGCGGGTTATGGGCCTGGTCGCAATCGTAGTCCCAAACCTGGATGGCGGTATTTACGGTTACATCGGCCGCTCCAAGAACATATGGTGGTGACAATTGAACCGGGCTTTTACCAAATTCCCCAACTCTTGAACCAGGCCCGGCTTGATCCCAACCTCGGCCAATGGATTAACTGGGTAGTCCTGACCAAATTTGCCGATGTCAAAGGAATTCGGATTGAGGATGATGTTTTAGTCACAGCGAATGGGGCTGAGGTGTTGAGTCAGGGCCTGGTCAAAAAAACCGATGATCTGGAATCTTTGTGGCTGTAAACCTGTTTGCAATTAATCGGGGTTGCTTAACCAGGCCTGGAACTCAGAAATATCTTTCAACCCAAGCAAAGCCTCACTCAAGGCCTCTAATCTCTCAGTCGTTAATGACCGAACCTGAGCCGCAATTGCTGGATCAATTTGAATCCCTAACATCTTGCCAACTCCCTCCAGGCCAGCCTTAGGAAACCTACTCACTAATATAGTTTCGATCCCATCCAACCATTGGTTGTAATCCGGGGCGGTGGTAATTGAACTCAACAATCTTGGGGTAGCAGGATCTGACTTTCTCTCTCTTTCCCCACGGGGGCCGCAAATTCATACTCACAGGCTGGATCCAGGCCGAGGATCAGTTCACTCAAAAGACGACTGCGAAAGAGAAAAATAGCCTAGAATCACGGATCAGTTTTCATCTAAACACCCAATCGCTCGATTAATTCTCTCCTCAATACAATAACCCTACTGATATTGAAGCTATCTTAGCCATGAACAGCCCTTAACAATTCGTTATCCTAAAAAGGGTTTAGACAAGACATCACCATTTGGACATTTTGGATATTCAGCCATGACATCCCTTGTTGAATCCCTTAAAGCACCAGAAAACACCCAGGCCTGGCAGTGGCGGGATTATCACATTAACTACACGGCCCAGGGAGAAGGACAACCCCTCGTCTTGGTGCATGGGTTTGGGGCAGCGATTGGCCATTGGCGGCAAAACATCCCGGCCTGGGTGACGGCTGGTTATCAGGTTTTTGCTTTGGATTTATTGGGGTTTGGGGATTCCGATAAGCCAGATGTAGATTACTCCATCGAACTTTGGGCCGAGATGTTACAGGAGTTTTGGCAAGCTCAGATTCAAACCCCGGCGGTGTGGGTGGGAAACTCCATTGGTGGTTTAATTTCTCTGACCGTAGCAGCCCAGGCCCCAGAAATGACCCAAGGCGTGATTTTACTCAACTGTGCCGGGGGGCTGAGCCATCGTCCAGAAGAACTCCACTGGCCGCTGAATTGGGTCATGGCTGGGTTTACAAAATTGGTGACAACCCCCGGCCTGGGAACCTTTATTTTTAACCAAGTCCGCCAACCCCAACGGATTCGGAATACCCTCAAACAGGTCTATGGCAATCAAGCGGCCATTACCGATGAGTTAATCGAGATTCTTTACCGTCCTTCCTGTGATCCCAATGCCCAAAATGTCTTTGCCCGCATTTTAGCCGCACCGCCAGGGCCTCGGATTGCGGAACTGCTGCCCCAAATTAAGGCTCCCATGCTTGTCTTGTGGGGGGAAACAGATCCCTGGACTCCAGTGAAAGGGGGCGATATTTTCCAGGCCTGGGGCCAAGATCATCCTGTGGAATTTATTACCCTCCCGGAAACCGGCCATTGTCCCCACGATGAGCGACCCGAACAGGTCAATGCCTTGGTGATTAACTGGCTAGGACAACTTCCCACCGTTTAAAGATTTAGATACTAGCGGGCTTCAATGGGAACATAGGCCTGGTCATGGTAACCCGCATAGACTTGGGTGGGCCGATAAATTCGATTCGCTTCCAACTGTTCTTTCCAGTGGGCTAACCACCCGGCGACCCGAGCAATGGCAAACACCGGGGTAAATAAATCATTGGGAATGCCCAAGCGCCGATAAACTAGCCCTGAGTAGAAGTCCACATTGGGATAAATACCCTTGGGCCCCAGTTCCTGACTAACAATTTGCTCCAGTTCTAGGGCAATGTCGTAGTACATATCACTGCCAAAGCGGGCAAACAGATCCTCCGCTAACTTTTGCAGGATCGTGGCGCGGGGATCCTTGACCTTATAAACCCGATGCCCAAATCCAGGGATCTTCGCTTTGCGCGCTAGACAAGCATCCACAAAAGGGCGGACTTTTTCAACACTGCCAATTTCCTCCAACATTTCAATCACTTCTTCATTTGCGCCGCCATGCAAGGGGCCAGCCAAAGTTCCCACCGCTGAAGCCACAATCGCATAGGGATCCGTCAATGTAGAAGCCGTTACTCGCGCCGAAAAAGTCGAGGCATTCATAGTGTGTTCAGCATGAAGAGTCAAGCAGGTATCAAAGATATGAGCGGCAACGGGATCCGGCTCGCGTTCACTCAACATATAAAGAAAATTAGCGGCGTAGTCGAGATCATCCTTGGGGGTGACGGGATCATTCCCTTTGCGAATCAGTTGAAAGGCTGCTACCATCGTCGGAATTTTGGCCAACAAGCGCACCACCGCCGCCCGGATATAGGCCGGATCATCTAAGGCCCGCCGAGAATAGAACAGCCCCAATGCCGCCGCCGAGGCCTGGAGGGCATCCATGGGATGGCCACTTTCCGGGAAGCATTTCATCATGTCGCGGATGCGGTACTTAACCCGGCGATGATATTGAATTTCATAACAAAAATCCCGTAGCTCCTCGGCCGTGGGTAATTTGCCCCAAATGAGGAGGTAGGAGGTTTCCAGAAAGGTGCTTTTTTCCGCCAATTCTTGAATCGGGATGCCGCGATATTCCAACCGCCCAACCTGACCATCCACAAAACTGACACTGGACTGTGCTGCCGGAATTCCTTCCAGGCCGGGGCGATATTCACAAGCAACCATTGAATTGTCCTTTCGGGATAACAACAAATTAACCATGCAAATCATCCTCGGTAGATTTTCCCCAAGGATTTAGCCATATTTTAGGGCAGATTTTCGGAAGTAGCGGTTAAGCGATGTCCAATATCCCGCCGAAAGTAGGCATTATGAAACTGAACTTGGGCCACGCCGGCATAGGTTTGCGCCAAGGCAGCTTCAACAGTCTCACCCCTCCCGACCACTGTTAAGACCCGCCCGCCATCGGTAAACAGTTGCCCATTCGCTGCCCTTGTCCCGGCCTGGAACACGAAGGCCTGGGAATTTGCGGCCTCAATCCCGGTAATTTCATCCCCCTTTGTAAAATGCCCCGGATACCCTCCCGCTGCCATCACCACACCTGTGGCCATTTGATCAGCCCAGGCCAACTCTCCTAATTCTGCCAAGGTGCCATTGACACAGGCCAAGAGTAAATCTAAGAGGGGAGTTTTCAACAGCGGCAGGACCACTTGGGTTTCGGGATCACCAAAGCGGCAATTAAATTCAATCACATAGGGGTCGCCTGCTGGAGTTATCATCAGCCCCGCATAAAGGACACCGCGATAATCAATCCCCCTGGCCTGGAGGGTTTTAAGGGCAGGTTCGAGAATTTGGGTTTGAATCTTGGCCATTAACTCCCCACTTACCCAAGGCACCGGGGCATAGGCTCCCATTCCCCCTGTATTTGGCCCCGTATCGCCTTCCCCAATCCGTTTATGATCTTGGGCCGGTAAGAGGGAGCGGATCACGTGGCGATCGGTAAGGGCGAGGACGGAAATCTCTTGGCCCTGCAAACACTCTTCAATCACAACCCGTTGCCCCGCTGTGCCAAATTCCCCCCCAAAGGCTGCTTCAATGGCTTCAATGGCTTCGGTGATTGAGTTGGCTACTGTCACCCCTTTGCCTGCGGCCAGGCCATCTGCTTTGACGACTATTGGGGCTTTTTGCTCGCGCACATAATGGATCGCCTCAGTTTCAGTGGTAAAAATAGCTGCTTGGGCCGTGGGAATGTTGGCTTCAGACATTAAGGCTTTTGCCCAGGCCTTACTGGCTTCAATCTCGGCTCCAGCTTGAGTCGGGCCAAAGGCAGGAATCCCCGCAGCTTGCAACCGATCCACCAATCCCAAGGCCAGGGGAACTTCGGGGCCAACCACCACTAAGCCCACCTGCTCATCCACCGCCAACTGGGTAATATCAATCAGATCCGTGGCCTGGATCGGGATATTTTGACAGCGTTCGAGCCTGGCCGTCCCCCCATTCCCCGGACAACAGTAGATTTGGGTGACTGTGGCTGATTTTAATAAGGCCCAGGCCAAGGCGTGTTCTCGCCCCCCACTACCCACAACAATAATTTTCACCAGATGCGCCCTACCCTGAGGTGACTCCTAGGAAATTGTGCCATAGGCTTATCCGGTTATGATGTGTCTGTAGCTCCCCTTGTTTAGAGATGAAGATTAAGCTGGCTCCGTGTACCTGGCTTGAGAGATGATTAAGGTTAAATATTTACAAATTTGTTTGCGTTGCTGTTGTCAATATCAGATGCATCAGGATTTTTAACTTTGCTGCCATGGAAATCCAACGGGTTATCTTAAACAATATTGGGCTATTCGAAAACCTGGAAATTGCCTTAGCCCCTACTGAACAGAACCCCAGCAACATCACCGTCTTTGTCGGTAATAACGGCGCAGGTAAAACCTCTATCTTGAAAGCCTTAGCAACGTCTCTTAGCTGGTTTACGGCTCGCTTACGCACAGAAAAAGGTAGTGGTACTCCTATTCTTGAAGATGCCATCCTCAACAAGGCTAATGGAGCTAGTATTGAAATAGAAGTCTGCCATAGCTCGATAACACCAAACAATCCTGATCATATTGACTATCGAAGTAAAGTTGAATACCTTAAGTGGACTTTGGCTAAAAATAGAAAAGGACGTAAATCGCAATACACAAGCAACCTCGGTGATTGTACTCGTTTAGCTAGTCTATACCGTGATGCCCTGACTCATGATGATCAAATTAGTCTCCCCCTTATTGCATTTTATCCTGTTGAACGGGTTGTACTCGATATTCCTCTAAAAATCAGGACTAGACATACCTTTGGGCAACTAGATGGCTACGATAATTCTTTAAGTCAGGGGGTTGATTTTCGCCGCTTTTTTGAGTGGTTTCGAGAGCGAGAGGATACTGAGAATGAATCAGGAATATCTCCAGATCTTCTGAATAAACTCAGGCCATTATATAAAGAAATTCCAGATGTATGGCAATATTTGAATGAACTCCAGGCCTCGGCTAGAGATCGACAATTAACCGCGGCCCGCACTGCAATTAGCCAATTTATGCCCTACCTGGAAAACCTGAGAATCCGCCGTAAACCTCGCCTCCACATGGCAGTTGACAAAAATGGTGAAACCTTGAATGTAGCCCAACTTTCCCAAGGTGAGAAATCCCTGATGGCTCTTGTGGGTGATATTGCTCGGCGTTTGGCCATGTTGAATCCTGCCTTAGAAAACCCTTTAGCAGGTGATGGTATCGTTTTGATTGATGAAGTTGATTTGCATCTCCATCCTTCCTGGCAACGTAGCCTCTGTCATCGCTTAATTCAGACATTCCCAAATTGTCAGTTTGTTCTGACCACTCATTCACCGCTAGTTATCAGTGATTGTAAGAATGTTTTGGTTTATACCTTAACTAACAGTGAATTACGACAAATACCCTCTCAGTATGGCCAAGATGCCAATATGGTTTTATTGGATGTCATGGATACCAGCATCCGTAATGAGAAAATTGATACTAAACTGAAAGATTTACTTGAGGCAATACAGGATGACAACCTAGCCCAGGCTCAGGAGTTACTGACGCAATTAACTGAAGAGTTACCCCCTAATCATCTCGAACTAGTCAAAGCTAAACTACTGCTTTGTAAACAAGAATTACGCCATGCGAGCCATTAGTAAAGGGTCTGAACCCTCAGCACACCCTTGACTTCTCAAACATTGTTGCCAGTTGTAATATCCCCAATCAATGCGGTCATGCCCATAAAGATCAGGACTTACCCTTAACGCCCTTGATGCCAGAATGTGAAACAGAACTTCGATTCAAAATTAATGGTCGGGTGAAAGGATTAAGTCCGCGAGCAACTAAGACGATTCAAGTCTTGAACCTGGGAGATCATGAAAAGAATAACCGTGCTTTGATCGAAAAACGCAAACAATTATCTGAGGTATTGCTATGGAGGTATTATGGAGACCCAAGCCAAGGCCTGGAGGATGATCAAGAAGTTCTGGCGTTGTTGATTAACGAACTGATACAACCTCAACAGGGCCAACTCGAACCTTTTGCTCCAATAGTCATTAATATCCTCCAAAATTGGCTTCGGGTTTGCCAATAATTTTCTACACTCCGACTTCATTGGGTTCCAAATGGGCAAACTCATGGATACGTTGACTGTAGTCGTGATTCATCTGCTCAGTCCAGGCCTGTTCTCGCCCATTGACAAACAAATGCACCAATGGCTCACTCGCATCGGGTAAGACCAAGACCCAATCGCTCCCATCTCGGTGGAGAATTTTTACTCCATCCACCAAATTCAAGGTAGTGGGACTATGGGTTTCGACTAAATGCCGCATCAAAGATCCTTTCGCAATCCAGGGACAGCGCAGGGCCTGATGAGTATGAAAGACTTGGGGTAAATTCTGACGAATCTCACTCAGGGGTTGTTGGCGCAGGGCCAGCATTTCCATCAACTTAGCAATACTGAACATGGCATCATAGCCGGGATGGAGTTGGGGAAAAATAAATCCGGTCTCGGCACTGCCCCCCAACACGGCCCCCGCTTGTTTCTGACAGGCTTCCATAAGGTCGGTGGGGTTGGCCCGCGTCCGCATCACATTGCCCCCATGTTTCCGAGCAATCACCTCAATGGCACTGGAGATATGCACCGGGATAATCACCGTTCCCCCTGGATAGGCCGACAAGACTAAATCCGCCATCAATGCGGTCAATTCTTCCCCGGCAATGGTCTGGCCGCGATCGTCAACGAGGGTTAATCGCTCCCCATTGGCCGAAACCTGAACCCCCAAATTGGCCTGAATCGCCTGCACCACCTGTCCAAGTTCCCGGAGCAACCCTTGGCGTTCCTCGGTATTGGGGGGAGTTTGATGGACAGTCGCATTCAGGACAACCACATCAGAGCCAAATTTATTCAGCAGTTCTGGTAAGACGGCCCCAGAAACCGCATAGGCATAGTCCAGAACAATTTTGCATTCATGTTGTTGCAGGGCCTGGGTGTTCAACCATTTCCCAAAGCCTTGGGCATAGGTCTCGACAATTTGACTGGGGTAAGTAATGCGGCCCACATCTGTAAAACTAACCCGGCGCATATCTTCCCGAAAATAGGCCGTTTCAATTTGCCGCTGCTTGGCCTGGTTGAGGTTAATGCCCTTGTGATCAAAAAACTCAACCAATAATTGCTCATCCCGATCCGGATGCAGCCGCACATGGATTCCGCCACAAACCGAAAGGCTCTGAACCGCAAACCGGGAAATGGGCAGGGCAATGGCTTCCAGGCATAAAACATTGATCCCCACGGACATCAACCCAGCGATTAGGGCATTGGCAATCATCCGGGAAACACTGCGCTGATCTCGAGAAATTAAGACGCTGGTGCCGGGTTCCAATGTAGAGGCATACGCTGCGGCTAACCGGACGGCAAACTCAGGCGTAATATCCACATTGGCCAGGCCCGCTACCCCTTGATAGCCAAATAGATTCCGTTGACCCGTACTCCCCCAAATCAGACTTTGATTAACCCTTGCCCCCGCTTCAATCTGTTTACCCGGCCAAATCCGCACCCCCCGCCCAATGGCACTTTCTTCCCCGATCCGAGTCCGCGACCCAATCACCGCCCCTTCCTGGACAATGGCATGACGATCCACCCGCACCCGCCGCCCAATGATGCAACTATCCAAAACACTCTCTTCACCAATGACACTTCCCCCCCAGACAATGGCCTGGTTGAGATGGGAACGACTGCCAATGATGACGTTATCCCCCAGCACCGTGCCACTTTCCAAACAAACATCACCCTGAACCCGGCAGTTATGGCCAATCAGTAGGGGGGGCCGCAAAATAGCCCGCGGATGAATAATCGAGTTATGCCCCACCCAAATTTGCGGATAGAGTTCGCGGCCCACTGGCTCGAGTTGCACCCGTTCTTGCAGGGCATCGTATTGGACCTGTTGATAGGTTTCTAGACTACCCACATCACACCAATAGCCCTGGGCCACATAGCCGTAGAGGGGAATTTGGGACTGGAGGAGAAGAGGAAATAGGTCTTTAGAAAAATCCCGTTCAATCCCGCTGGGCAGATAGTCCAAGACTTCGGGTTCAAGAATATAAATGCCGGTGTTGACCGTATCCGAGAAAATTTCCCCCGGAGATGGTTTTTCTAAAAAGCGACTAATGCGCCCCTGCTCATCCGTAATCACGACCCCAAATTCCTTCGGGTTGGGCACAGCGGTTAAAACAAGGGTTGCCAGGGCCTGGTGTTGACGGTGAAAGGCCAGAGCAGCCGTTAAGTCAAAATCGGTGACACTATCGCCACTGACGACAAAAAAGGTTTCTGTGAGCAAGCTGGCGATATTTTTCACACAACCGGCCGTGCCTAGAGGATAATCTTCTTCCACCGCATAGGTAATATCAACGCCAAATTCATGGCCATCTCCAAAATATTCCCGGACAACATCGGGCAAGTAGTGGAGGGTGAAAATAACTTCTGTGAGTTGATGTCGCCGAAGCAGGTTGAGAATATGTTCAGCGATGGGCCGATTCAGTAAGGGCACCATTGGTTTGGGAAGTTCACAGGTCAATGGACGTAATCGCGTTCCACTGCCTCCGGCCATTAAGACTGCCCGCATAACTACCTCCAGGCCCTCTGTCCCGATTCCCCATAGATCCTAGAATTTTGCTTGGGTGATGTTACCAAACTGTCCTAATTCTTAATGAATTGTTGGCTGGGCTGTCTGGCCGGAAATCTCGGGTCATAATCAAAGGGTCCAAGACTGGCTGTATGGCTGCTCTTAATCTCTAGTGATCCCTTTGGGACGCGAGGCTGTGGTCTATGACTGATGTGAAAAACTGGCTAACATCCTTTGCGGGCATTGCCATTTTGGTCGGAGCGATATTTTTATTTAACTCCTTTGTGGTGATTAACCCAGGCCAGGCCGGTGTCCTCAGCATTGCCGGGAAAGCCCAAGATGTGCCGCTTTTAGAGGGGGTGCATTGGAAAGTGCCTTTTGTCTCTCGAGTGGATATTTATGATGTGACGGTGCAAAAATTTGAAGTCCCGGCCGAAAGCGCGACCCGTGACTTACAGGATTTAACCGCCAGTTTTGCGATCAATTTCCGCCTAGATCCGATTGATGTGGTCAAAGTTCGCCGCACCCAAGGGACTTTAGAAAATATTGTCGCCAAAATTATCGCCCCCCAAACCCAAGAATCCTTCAAAGTAGCAGCGGCCCGGCGGACAGCGGAGGAGGCGATTACCAAACGGGAAGAACTGAAGATGGATTTTGATCTGGCCCTCAGTCAACGCCTGGCCAAGTACAGCATTATTGTTTTGGACACCAGTGTTGTCAACCTGAGTTTTTCCAAGGAGTTTTCCCGGGCCGTTGAAGACAAACAAATTGCCGAGCAGCGGGCCCAACGCGCCGTCTATGTGGCCCAAGAAGCCGAGCAAGAGGCCCAGGCCGAGATTAACCGGGCCCAAGGGAAAGCCGAAGCTCAACGGTTATTGGCGGAAACCCTCAAAAGTGCCGGGGGGCAACTAGTCCTGCAAAAAGAAGCCATCGAGGCCTGGCGGGAAGGGGGCGCAAAAGTTCCCGATGTGTTGGTGTTTGGTGGGTCTGGAAATGATCTCCCATTTTTGTTAAACCTGACCAGTCCCAATGCCACTAAATAACTTCCTAAAGCAGCGCAACAGCCTAGGCCACCGGATTGACCAACTCCACCAGGCCCAGGAGTGGCCCCATCTGTTCTTGACCATTCACCGCCAGTTCACTGTGACACAAATAAATTCTTTCCGTGGTGCGACTGCCTATATCCACCAGTAACCGTTGGAGGCGGGCAATTTCATCATTCCAAATCTCGGCATGATCCCCAGTGGGAGAGCGCAGGAGTAAGGGACTTTGCCAACGAGTCACAAGACCGCCATTTTGCCACAGGGGCCCACCGACATCTAACCAAAACTGCCAGCGATGTTTGAGGCGGGAATTGCGATATTGAAAGGTGGTGGCAAGGGTGACAGCCGGAATCGGGCGGGGGAGGCGGGGATTGGTGGTGATGGGGGCGGTGCGAATAAAGCGAAAAAAGGTGGCCACGGCGGGATAATCCGCATAAGCGGGGCTACTGGCGGTACTGTGTTGAGCAAGACGGCGTTGGACATCCCAGTAGTGCTGGCTAATTTCCAGAAGTTTACGCAGATCTAAGATTTGGTTGTAGTTGAGGTTGCGGCTCCACAAAAACCGCTGAATGGCCCGGTCCATCATAAATACAGGACTGCGGGGAACATCGGCCAGTTGATTTTGTTGATCCTGAATCCAAGTCCGTAACCCCTCATAGGCCTGGCAGGTTTGATAGCCTAAGCGATCCCAACGGGAAAACTCGGTAGCCGCAATTAAGCTGGGGTTATCGGGATCCGGAATAAAACAATGATCCGCCAGTAAACCCGCTCGCACCGGATCAATTTCGCCTTTTTCTTGAAAGAGGACAACCAACATTTCCGCGATCGCTTCCCGCTCCAGGCCCCGCCCACATTCTGGATAAATCAAGGGCAACAGGGTCAAAATTGCCCGCACCAGGGGAGAACTAATCAGGGGGCGTTGGTCATTGAGGGCATAGAGGGGAATCCCGGCCTGGTTGAGGTTTTGACTCAGGATGTAACGGGCAATGGCATCTAAGCCGGGGCCAATAATGGCAATCTCAGCCGGGGTGATGGTTTGGGACTGGACAGCCTGGGTAATTGTACCGGCAACGGTGGTTAGTAACTCCATCCGAGAGGCGGTTTGGAGAGATTGCAGGGTTTCCGGAAGTTGGGGCCGGGCATCCGTTAACCAATAGGAGACTAGGGCCTGAGGATCGCCACCCAGGACAGATTGATCCCGATCGGGCAACTGTTCGACCCGACAAAACGCGGCTAACCCCGCCAAATAATCAGGATCTGCCCCCAGGCCCAGCCGACACCCACCGGACGGATTAAAGGTAAACACTCCCCTCACCCTTTGGGCTAATAAAACCTGGAACAAATCTCGGGCAAGGGCCGGGTAATTATCCAGATCATCTGCTAAGACCGCATCATAGCGTTGGCGCAGTTGGGCCTGGTAATGGGCTTGGGGGAGGAGAACTTGGCCATACAACTCCAATAAAATCCCGTAGGTCAACAGGCCCCGCGCCAAGCACCAACTCCGCCACTGCAAAATGGCCTGGGTGATTGCCGCCCCCAAATCTGGATCATAGTCTGCCCGTGTCACCAGCAACTCCCCCAATCCAGCCAGGGGTAAACCCGCAAAAGCCGCCAGTTCCATCAAGTTAATCAGATTTTGAACAACAAGGGGGGCTGATTCCGAAATGGCGCGAAATACCCCTGCATCTAACTCGGGTGACCATAATTTCAGGGCTAAATACTGCTCTGTTTCCGCTTGCAACCGCACAGGCATTAGGCCAGGAATATTTAGATGTTGAACAATTAAAGGCCAAAACAGAATCACCTCTTCCGGGAAAAAGCCCAGGGGGGTAGTGACGCTTAGGGGAAGGCCCTGGCCAATGGTTTGACTGATGCGCTCCCGTAACCGCTGCCCGTTTTCGGCATTGGCCGCCATAATCAAAACCTTGCGGGCCAGTTCTCCCCGACGTGGATAGGCAGTCCCGCCTGGGAGTTGGGTCTGGTTGATCCAGGTTTTTAATTCCCTCACCAAGCGAGTGGTTTTACCGGACTGAACTCCCCCACAAATCCAAAGCGCAGGGGCGGGGGCAGAGGTGCTGGACATAGCTGTTAGTTTGAGGTAGCTGGGCCTGGCTGAAAATTACCTTAACCTAAGCTGACAGGGAGTAGGTCATAGACGGGGGAGGAATGTCATTGAACCCTCTGCTGATCTGGGACTATGGTATCTAGTTGGGGGCCGGTATGATTTGATAGATTGGGGTGCAGAGACTTCAGTTGCGATATCCCATCACAGAGCTTGAGTGTAGCAATGTCCTTTGAGATTAATCGGGGCCTGGGAAAATTCAATTCAGCCAAAGACTATCATGCCGCCCTGGGACTCCCCCTAGGAGCCGATGCTGCTCAGATTCGCAAGCAATACTTAAAAATTGCCCGAAACCTACATCCAGATAGTCGCAGTAATGATGAATCTCAGCAGTTGGCTAGCCAAATTCTATCAAAACTCGTTAACCCAGCTTATCAACTGCTCACCCAAGAAAAACAGCGGGAGGAGTATGAAGTCATTCTCCGGCTCTTAGGACAACAGTTGGTGAATGGGCAAATTCCCTTAAACCAATCGAATCCAGCCGTAACAGCAATCATGACCGCCCCCGATTATGAAGCTATTTATTTGTCGTCCCTAGAAGCATTGGCTAATCAGCAGTACGAAAACCTAGCGGCTAGCGTGGCTATTACAGGACAGATTAGTGAGCTAAATCTAGCCCTTTTGTGGCGACAACATGGGGGTTCAACTGGAGCAACCGCAGTCCCTCAACCGACTGTCACCAGTGCCACACCACCGACTCCATCGACTCCGACCATGCCAGGGAGTTCTCCGCCCCCAATAGCAGTTTCCTCCAGTAAGGCAACCCAAAGCGGGACTGACCAATATACGGAGCAATACTATCGGCGAGCCGAAGAGTTTTTTCGGAAAAATAGTTTTCAACAGGCCATTAAGGAACTGCGGGATGCCCTCAAACTCAATCCCAACAGTAGTCGCTGCCATGCCTTAATGGGGCAAACCTATCTCAAGCAGGGACAAATTACAATGGCCAAGGTTCACTTTAACCAGGCCCTGAAAATTAACCCCCAAGAAGCCCAGGCCGTCACAGGAATAGAGACGATTACTAAGGCCGAACGGCGGGCCCAACAAAAGTCCAAGCAAACGATTCCGCCCAAATCCTCCGGTGGGGGTCTGTTTGGTAGTTTATTTAAGAAAAAAGATAAGTAGGATAGCCAGAAGACTATGGTTTATCAACCTCCCACGGGTGGGCGCGACTTACTGCCCTTAGACGTGGCCCAACAACGCTGGATTGAACACCACCTGGAGCAAACCTTTCAACGTTGGGGCTATCACGAAATTGTTACACCAACCATAGAACGCTTGGATACACTCATGGCAGGTGGGGCGGTGCGGCCGGAAACGGTGATGCATGTGCAAGATCCAGATTCCGATTGGTTAGGGTTGCGCCCAGAATTAACGGCTTCGATTGCCAGAGCAGCGGTGACTCGATTAGCCGGTACTCCCTTACCCCAACGCCTCTACTACAAGGCCAATGTCTTTCGCCGGGCCAGTACGAAGGGCTTGAACCGCCGCCAAGAGTTTTTCCAGGCCGGGGTTGAACTAATTGGTGGGTTGGGCTTGCGGGCTGATGCAGAAATTTTATTTTTACTCCAAGACTGTTTGCAAACCTTAAATCTCCAGGCCTGGTCAGTCCTCCTGGGAGATGCGGGTCTTACCCAATGCTTATTAAATACCTTTCCCCCGGCCTGGCAGTCCCAAATTCGTCATCACTTGGCCCAATTGGATCGAGTCGCCCTCTTAGAATTGCCTCTGCCCAATGATATCCGCACAAAAGTCTTAGAACTCCTCAATCTGCGCGGCCCCGCCGATCTGGTGATGGCCAAACTCCAGGCCTGGCCCTTAGATCAAGCCGGAAATCAACGGCTCCAGGCCCTGGCGCAGTTATTGGCCATCATCGGCGATCAACTCAACATCATCCTTGACTTGAGCCTGATACAAACCTTTGATTACTACACGGGCATTGTTTGGGATGTGGTGGCCTATGCCGAGGGTGATTTAAGGGTGATTGCCCAAGGGGGCCGCTATGACCAACTCTTGGGAACCTACAGCCCGGAAGCCCAGTCTCAACCCGGTATTGGTTTTGTTTTTAACTTGGAGAACCTCCAACAGAGTCTTGGGAATCAAGGGCAATTACCCCAGCAGCCCCCCCGCAGTCATTGGTTAGTTGTGCCGACATCAGAGCCAGCCCTCAAAGCCAGCTTTACCCATGCCCAGACCCTGCGCCTTGAGGGAGAAGTACGCGCCGAAATTGCCCTAGATCCCCTCAGCCCGGCTGAAATTCGCGCCTATGCCCAACGCCAGCAGATTCCCTACATTGCCTGGGTGAATGAAGCCGGTCAGCCAAGGGTGGAAATTGTCAGTGAGGGGGAGGTCGTACCATGTTAACCATTGCTATGCCCAAGGGTGCGCTCCTCAAAGACAGTATTAAAACCCTGAGCTTGATTGGCCTGGACTTTTCAGCCCTCTTAGATAATTCCCATCGCCAACTGCAAATCCTCGATCCCAGTGGCCAGGCCCGCGCCTTATTAGTCCGCGCCCAAGATGTCCCCGTCTATGTGGAATATGGCCAGGCCCAGTTGGGCATTGTTGGGTATGACGTGCTGAAGGAAAAACAGCCCCAGGTGGCCCAAATTGCGGATCTCAAGTTTGGGGGTTGTCGGTTATCGGTGGCCGTCAAGCAAACCAGTCCCTACAAATCAGCCCGAGATCTGCCCCCCCAGGCCCGGGTTGCCTCTAAATTTGTCAAATGTGCCGCTGATTACTTTCAAGCCCTCGATTTACCTGTGGAAGTGGTTCCCCTGTCTGGTTCGGTGGAATTGGGGCCCTTAACAGGGATGGCCGAAGCTATTGTGGATTTAGTCTCCACTGGCCGCACCCTCAAAGAGAATGGCTTAATTGAACTAGAACAGTTGTTTTACAGCACCGCCCGCCTCATTGCCCACCCCCTCAGTTACCGTTTGGACAGTGAACAATGCCGGGCCTGGGCTGAGGAGATTTTAGGGATCAATGAATGCATGGAGTCAGCCCTTAAGCCGTAGTCAAGGCAGCCAACTCTGAGAGAAAGCTGTAATGTTCTGTTACAAATCAGTGTCCCTGTGACAATTCTTAAAAAAAGGACTATAGTTTAGGGCAGTGTTGGGCGGTCAATCTGTTTCTTCCTAATGTCTTTAGTATTTGTGGTGTGTGGTAATGAGCTTTAATCCAAAACGTAAATTTCACGTTACCGAGCCGGAATGGGCTGGCCTGGTCAATTCCCGGCAACAGCTGGAGCAATCCTTCGCCTCAGAACTACCGGAGCCTACTGCATCTTGGGACAGCCAAACCCAGTTAGAACAAGAACAGTCCATGGTTCAACAACAAGCAGCCGAAATTAGGCGTTTACGGGTCCAAGTCCGTTATCTCCAGGCCCAGTTAGTCAATCCTGCTGCCCCAGCCCATCTTAAACCGGCAACTGTGAAGGCACAAACTCCCCCCGCCATCCTCCCCCATGCCACCAACTGGGCAGAACTGACCCCGGCCTGGCAAAATGGGGATTTAGGCATTCGTCCTTGGCAAGCTGAACCCATCCGTTCACAGCGGCGGGCCCAAGTTGAATTACCCCACTTTGCCCGGCGTTAACCCCCCTCTCCAAAGGAGTTATTCATGTGCGGCATTGTTGGCTACATTGGCCCGCGTCCGGCGGCGGAAGTGCTGTTAGAAGGTCTCCGCAAACTGGAATATCGGGGCTACGATTCAGCGGGGATTGCAGCGGTCTGGGAAGGAGAACTTCACTGTATTCGGGCCAAGGGTAAACTCCATAATCTCCAAGAAAAATTAGACAAGCTCCACCTCCCGGCCCGGATTGGCATTGGTCACACCCGCTGGGCCACCCACGGTAAACCGGAAGAATATAATGCCCATCCCCACCGAGATGCCAGTGGCCGTTTGGCCGTTGTCCAAAATGGGATTATTGAAAACTATCGCGAACTGCGGGAAAACCTCAAAGCCAAGGGCTATCTCTTCACCTCGGACACGGACACGGAAGTCATTCCCCATTTGATTGCGGATTTTCTCAAAATATCTGCTCCCAACACAAACAGTCATCATCACGGCCTGTTAGACGCAGTGCGGCAAGCGGTGCAACATCTCCAGGGAGCCTTTGCCATTGCTGTGGTTTCCGCGGATTTCCCCGATGAGTTAATTGTGGCCCGTCAGCAAGCGCCCCTCGTTTTGGGCTTTGGGGAAGGGGAATTTTTCTGTGCCTCTGATACTCCCGCCCTAGTGCCCTATACCCGCGCCGTCTTGCCCCTCGAAAATGGGGAAATTGCCTGTTTAAGCCCCACCGGAGCCGAGATTTACGACTTTTCTGGGCAACGCCTCCGTAAAACCCCCCGCACCTTGAATTGGAATCCGGTTTTAGTCGAAAAGCAGGGCTTCAAACACTATATGCTCAAAGAAATTTATGAGCAGCCGGGGGTCGTTCGCACCTGTTTGGAATATTACTTGCGGGATGATTGGCGACCGGATGCCGACTTTAGCCCCATCAAATTAAACTTATCTCCGGCCCTCCTCGCTGATTTAGAGCAGGTGCAGATTTTGGCCTGTGGCACGAGTTGGCACGCCGGATTGGTGGGTAAATATCTGTTGGAAGACTTAGCCCAAATTCCCACCAGCGTTCAATATGCCTCCGAGTTTCGCTATGCCCCCCCGCCCGTGACCCGCCAGACCCTGACCATTGGGGTGACTCAATCTGGGGAAACCGCCGATACCTTAGCGGCCTTGGAGTTGGAGCTACATCGCCGGGCTAATTTGAGGTCAGAACTACAACCGCGTCTATTGGGAATTACAAATCGCCCCGAAAGTAGCTTAGGTCATCTTGTCTCCGAGATTATTGATACCCATGCCGGGATTGAAATTGGGGTGGCCGCAACTAAAACCTTTGTCGCCCAGTTGTTAGCGTTTTATTTGTTGGCTCTGGATCTGGCCTGGCAACGGCAAACCCTTGATCATTCCCGTTTAGGCGCAATCATTGATCAACTGCGGCAACTGCCGGCCCAAGTCGAGCAAATTCTCGAAAGTCAGGAACGCTATATTGAAACCCTGTCCCATGACTTTGCTGATACCCAAGACTTTATTTTCCTCGGACGTGGGATTAACTTCCCCATTGCCCTTGAGGGAGCCTTAAAACTGAAGGAAATTAGCTATATCCATGCGGAAGGCTATCCGGCCGGGGAAATGAAACATGGGCCGATTGCCTTGCTGGATGCGAAAGTGCCGGTGGTGACGATTGCGATGCCGGGGATTGTGTTTGAGAAAGTTCTCTCCAATGCCCAGGAGGCTCGGGCCCGCGATGCACGCTTAATTGGGGTGACACCGATGGAGGAACAGGAGGCTCGCGATACCTTTGATGCCCTCTTGCCGGTGCCGGAAGTAGATGAGTTATTGTCCCCAATTTTGACGGTGATTCCCCTCCAACTGCTGGCCTATCACATTGCGGCAAGGCGGGGTCTGGATGTGGATCAACCCCGGAATTTGGCCAAGTCAGTCACGGTTGAGTAAGCCAATTGATTATTTTGCAGGTGATAGCAGCGTTGGAGATTGGGCTTGACTGTTGGGAGTCAGGGTTTGGCCATAGACTCGGGGGCGGTCACTGGGCCTGGCTAACATTTCCTGCTGGCGGTTGACGGCCCAAACTTGGGTTTTCGGATCTCCCATTGTGGTGGTTTGAAATAAGATTTGATCCGGTTGCTCCTGACTCCAACCCAAAAGAGTCGCATGATCATAATCTACAGACTGGGGCCAGACAGCGGTTAGGGTTTGTTGGGGACGAGACCAAATCACGGCCACATCGGAGGCGAAATCCGTGGAAAACAGGCCTTGAAAGTGACGAATCAGGAGTTGCTCACCGGATGCTGACCAGCCGACCGGCCAGAGAACGGCAATTAAGCCCGCTCCATCAGGGGGTAAGTCTTGGCGTAATTCTGGATCAATGAGGCTGGTACTTTGCCATTGTTGTACCGCTTGGGTTTGGGTGTTGGTAATTGTCAGAGTGCTGGTGAGTTGATTCTGGGCAAAGTTAGGGTGGGCCTGGAAAATCAACTCGGCCTGGGCCTGGTAAAGACCATCGGGAGAAATGAAAGTGGCTGTTTTTTGAGAATAGGTTTGGGCCTGGTGACTAAGGGCCGCTAACTTTTGTTGTGCAACGATCCAGGCCCAGGGTAATGGAAACGGGCTTTTGAGGGGATCCGCTGCGGGTAGAGATTGGCTTGGGGAGACTAGCGTAGATTCAATGGGAGTGGGTGACTGATGCTGAGCTAACACAGGCCCAGAGAGATGCCAAACCAGGCCCCCCGTCCAGAGGAGAGACATGGCCACTAAGCTGGGGAGAGGAACCCGGATTCCAGAGGCGAACAATTGCGCTGTAGTCATGATCAGCCACCTCACCTGAAAATTGCTTTGAATATTAAAGTTAAAAACTAACGAGGCAAATAAAATTAATGTGAGGCAAAAAACCAGTAGATTTTAGGAGTTCAGGCCTAAACCCCAAGATTCTCAAGCTCATCAGACCCAGTGGGGCAACCCGATCCAGGCCTGGGAAGATTGGAGAAAACCAATAAGTCCATCGCTATTTTTTAAGATAACAATTGAGATCAAGGCAAAAGGCTGCCTTTACCAAAAGTTACCTGGACTATGGGCCTATGGTTCAGAGGTTTTGCTCAGTCACACTCACTTCAACATAGGCTTGATGTTTGGTGCTGAAAATGATCCACATCATCCAGGCCTGTGATCTGGATCAAGCCACGTGCTTACAACCTGAATCTGCCAACCTATAGCGTTACTCATTGAGGGTGAGAGGGGAACCAGTCAGAAAATGCTGGATGGACAGTCTTTTTGACATTTCTATTCCCTCAGAACAGTCTGCGTAACGCTATAGGGCCTGATTAACCATCCCGATGAGTCAAAAGAGTCCGGCGGCGGCGGGGCATTTCCAATAACAGCCAGAGGGAGTAGAGACTGGCTAAACAACTCAGTCCAAAAATTAAGAGGCGGATGTAGATAGATACCGAGGTGGGGGAGGGAAAGAGAATCCCGCGAATGAAGGCATTACCCAGGCCACTGACATTAAACAGGACATGGATCACCAGGGCGGCAAAATCCTCCGAGCGGCGGGAACGTTCTAATTCAATCGCGTTAAACTTGTGCCAAATCGGGAAATCTGAGTCCTGGTGGCTAATTAAGATTTGCTGGTAGAGGAGAATTTGGGTCATAACCTGTTGGTGGTGAATCAGCAGCAAGTTAATCACTAGAGAGATAAAGGAAATCCCGACACTGGCAAAGGCAAAATTGGCATCCGCAAGGGAAACCCCAAAAATAGTTGTTGCCACAGTGATAAAGGTCAGAAAGGCCCGATTCCGCACCTGTAGGCGTGTGTTGTATTCATCACTGGTGGATTTGAACAGGTCGGAAGCGGACAGGCCCATTGGTTAAGATCCAAAAATAAATGAACCAGCAGTGATCACAGTTCTGGCGGCGACTATCCCTCGGCGGCCAAGGCAGACAGCAGAATCCGATCTACGAAGGCCCCAATGAGTTGGTTGGCAATGGGGGTTTCTTGGGTAGAGTTGGCCAGTTCTCGCCATGCATCGGGATTCTCAAAGTAGCGATCACAATAGCGGCTAATCCGGGCAATCAAATCCGTCCGATCCACCTCAGGGTGAAACTGAAAGGCATAAAACGGTTGTCCGGGTAAAGTAAAACCATGATAGGGACAAAGCTGGGAATAGGCGAGGTGAATGGCTTGGGGTGGGAGGGACAGGGCTCGTTCTTGGTGGCCAGAAATGGCTAAAAATTCTGAAGGTAAGGTTTGACAGAGGGGATCTGCGGCGGCGTTGGGTGTGAGATAAATCGGATAAGTGCCCATTTCCATATGATCACGGTCTAAAATCACCCGCCCACCGAGAGCTTCCACCGCTAATTGAAAGCCGAAACAGGAGGCAAAGACGGGGATTCGCTGTTCAAGGCAATCAAGAATGAGGGCCTGGGAAGGGAGCACAAAGGGATATAAATCCGGCTTCAGGACACTGGCATCACTGGAGCCACCAATAAACAAAGCATGATGGCCCTGAATCACCGTTGGGGAAAACTCGGCCTGATCAAACCCATTGAGAATGGTAAATTGCTCCGGGCGTAAACCACTATAGCGGCTAAATTCGGCTAGTTCCTCTTGTTGTGTTGGGGGATCATTCCGGGCCTGGAGAAGCAAGATCCGCAGCGAGTGCCGATTCATGGTGCTGAGATTTCGGAGGAAGCCCGATCATCTGGGCTATGCTCGGATTCTGAAGACAAGTCAATGACCAGAGGAGAACTCGGCTGCCAGAGCAAATATAAGCCAAGGAGAGCAAAGCCAATCGCCGCAATGGATTTGAGCAATGGGGCCGGGAGGATCTGCGACACTTGGCCGCCCAGGAGTACCCCTAAAAAGCTAGTGAATACGAGGCCACTGGCCACACCTAAAAAGGCTAATCGGGGCGAGCGGGCATTTCCCCCTAAGGTAATTGCGGCCAATTGACTTTTATCCCCCAACTCGGAAAGGAAAACCATTACAAAGCTGACCCCCAATAGCTGCCAATTCATCACTGCATCCTCTGTAGTGTCAACGTTAACTCCCAAAAATAAAATCTCGATTCGGTAGCTATTTTAGCCCACTCTCCCAGGCCTGCCCCAACCACCTGCCAAATCTCTGAAATATAGTGAAGTTAACGAGAGCCAATCCCCCAGAATTAGATGCCATGGTTGCCAGCCCCGAAACCCAAACCAATTTTGAGCTTGAACCAGACATAACTTTTCCCCCAACTGATTTATGGAGTGATGAGCCACCCTTGGAATCTGACTTTCACCGCGATCAAATTGAAATCCTCATTCACCTGCTCAAACGCTATTGGCACGACCGCACGGATTTTTATGTGACGGGCAACCTGACAATTTATTACAACGAACAACAACTCAGGAAGCGAGAGTTCCGGGGCCCTGACTTCTTTGTAGTGCTGGATACTGAGCTAAAAGAGCGGCGCAGTTGGGTTGTCTGGGGGGAAGGGGGCAAATATCCAAACTTAATCATTGAAATTCTCTCCAAGAGTACAGCCACGGTAGATAAAACCACCAAAAAAGACCTGTATCAGAATACGTTTCGGACTCCTGAGTATTTCTGGCTAGACCCCAATGGCCTGGAGTTGACGGGGTTTCGCTTAGGCAATGGGGTATATCAACCGCTTGTAGCCAATGAGCAGGGGTGGCTGTGGAGTGAGGAATTGCAGCTCTACTTAGGGATTACCCAGGCCCGACTGCGATTTTTGACTCCAGAAGGCGAGTTAATTCCCACGGCCGCTGAAGCAGAGCAGACTGAACGCCAACGGGCTGACCTAGAGCAAGAACGGGCCGACCAAGAATATCAACGGGGAGAGCGGTTGGCGGCTAAATTGCGAGAATTGGGGGTTGATCCCAGTGAAATTTGAATCCGATCAAGTCGGAGTCTCAAGCTACCAGGCCGGGTCAAGGTCTTTACTCATTTTCCATAGATTCACCTCAATTCCCAAAAGCAGAAGTATTAGTGGAAACTATATCAGGAGTTAAGAAGTTTCAATAGCTCCCTATTCCAGGCCTGGTGGGAAAACACTATATACTGAGAGGCGTTCATCCACAGGGCTGTCGTGTCCGGCAAGTGTTCTTATGGAAAATGGCATTGATCTCCAGGGGCAGTTACGAGCGGCCTTAGAGGCATTAGGGCTAACCCCAGGCCTGGCCAAGTTAATTTGGCTACCTTTACCCATGTTGTTAATGTTAGTCGTGGCCACCGTGGGGGTATTAATTTCGGTTTGGTTAGAGCGAAAAATCTCAGCGGCTGTCCAACAACGGATTGGCCCAGAATACATTGGCCCCTTGGGCATCTTGGCCCCCCTAGCCGATGGCTTGAAGCTGGTCTTCAAAGAAGATGTGATTCCAACCCAGACCGATGGACTGCTTTTTACCCTGGGGCCAATCTTGGTAGTCGTTCCCGTTTTTTTGTCCTATGTCATTGTGCCCTTTGGGCAAAACTTGCTGCTGTCTAATATTGGGATGGGGGTATTTTTATGGATCGCCCTCTCCAGCATTGCCCCAATTGGGTTATTGATGTCTGGTTATTCCTCCAATAATAAATACTCCTTGCTCGGGGGGTTACGAGCCGCAGCCCAATCCATTAGTTATGAAATTCCCCTGGCCTTGGCGGTCTTGGCGGTGGCGATGATGTCCAATGGCCTAGGGACGGTGGAAATTGTTGAGCAGCAATCCGGCTATGGCATTCTCGGTTGGAATGTTTGGCGACAGCCCATCGGATTTTTAATTTTTTGGATTGCGGCCCTCGCTGAATGTGAACGTCTCCCCTTTGACTTGCCGGAAGCGGAAGAGGAACTGGTGGCTGGGTATCAAACCGAATATTCGGGGATGAAATTTGCCCTGTTCTACCTGGGCTCCTATGTGAACTTAGTCCTTTCTGCCCTCCTGGTTGCCGTCCTCTATTTTGGGGGCTGGGATTTCCCAATTCCGCTGGATCAACTGGCAAGCTGGTTGGGCATTAGTGACACCAATCCCTTTTTCCAAATTGGCATGGCGGTGTTGGGGATTACGATGACCCTCCTAAAAGCCTATTTCTTTATCTTCTTGGCTATTCTCCTGCGGTGGACAGTTCCTCGGGTACGGATTGACCAGTTACTCGATTTAGGTTGGAAGTTTTTATTGCCTGTCGGCCTGGTCAATTTATTGCTGACAGCGGGGTTGAAACTCACCTTTCCCTTTGCCTTTGGGGGTTAGTTGCTCTCTGTTCCTTAGAGTCTAATTTGATATTCCTCGGAGTGAGTTTAGATCATGAAATTTCTCAATAAAATTGGCTCCTATGCCAAAGAAACTTTGCAATCGGCCAAGTATATTGGCCAAGGTCTGGCTGTCACCTTTGACCACATGCAGCGGCGACCGATTACGGTGCAGTATCCTTACGAAAAACTGATTCCCTCGGAGCGGTTTCGGGGCCGGATTCACTTTGAGTTTGACAAATGTATTTCCTGTGAAGTCTGTGTCCGGGTCTGCCCCATTAATTTGCCAGTGGTGGACTGGGAATTCAACAAGGAAATGAAGAAGAAGGAACTCAAACATTACAGTATTGATTTTGGAGTCTGCATTTTTTGTGCCAACTGTGTGGAATATTGCCCCACAAACTGTCTTTCCGTCACAGAGGAGTATGAACTGGCCACCTACGACCGCCATGAATTGAATTTTGATAATGTGGCAATGGGTCGGCTTCCTTATAAGGTGACTGAGGATCCAATGGTCACGCCAATTCGGGAATTTGCCTATTTACCGGTGGGTGTTACCGATGGCCATGAGGCAAAACTCACAGATCAGCGGGCAGGGTCTCGGCCAGAGGAGATCGCGGCCCAACTGCACACAACGGCCAGCAAACCAGAATAAGGAGTTAACTTGTGGATTTAGCAACTGGCGTACAAACCATCGCTTACTTTCTCTTGGCGGTCTTGGTGATTGGAGCAGCCTTGGGGGTTGTCCTTCTCGATAGCATTGTTTACTCAGCTTTTTTACTGGGGGGGGTGTTTATCAGTATTTCTGGAATTTATATTCTCCTCAATGCGGATTTTGTCTCGGCCGCCCAAATTTTGATCTATGTTGGGGCGGTGAATGTCCTGATTTTGTTTGCCATCATGTTGGTCAATAAGCGAGAAGATTTTGCGCCGATCCCGCGGCGGTGGATTCGCAAAGGGGCGGCTGGCCTGGTGGCTTCAGGGTTGTTTTGCCTCTTAAGTGTGATGGTCTTGCAAACCGCTTGGGCCGTACCAACCAACACGATGCCCACTCCAGAGACAATTATCACCATTGGCAAGCACTTTTTTACGGATTTTCTCTTACCTTTTGAATTGGCTTCGGTCTTGTTATTAATGGCTCTAGTTGGGGCAGTGGTATTGGCACGGCGAGACTATTTAATTGATGAAGAACCTTCCATTGGCGAAGTTCCCCAACCCCCTTTGGAATTACCAGAACGCCCCAGGGAACCGGCTGTTTTGTCTGGTAAATAATCCTAATTCCCCTGACTGCTTGAGGAGAAAACCATGAATTTAGATTTAATCTTATTGCTTGCTGCTGCCCTATTTTGCATTGGGATTTATGGACTGGTGACCAGTCGTAATGCAGTGCGGGTTCTCATGTCTATTGAGCTACTTTTGAACGCTGTTAATCTCAATTTAATTGGGTTTTCCAATTACCTAGATGGCCTGGAAATAAAGGGCCAAGTCTTTGCGGTATTTGTGATTGCAATTGCGGCGGCCGAAGCTGCTGTTGGCCTGGCGATTATTCTGGCAATTTATCGGAATAAAGATACGGTGGATATGGAACGCTTTAACTTACTGAAGTGGTAATTAAATCATCCTGTCAATCTCAAGAGCAGGAAACTCTAAGTCTGTTTCTATCCATTTAAGACTGGGTAGTAGCAATTTAGACAACGCTTGGTTTATTCTTGCTAGCTATAACTTTGGAGGAGAAAATCTTGGCCCTTATTTTAGATAACTTTTATATCTGCATTAGAGACACTGGCTAAGTTACCAAATATCGCAATTTGTATTTGAGACACACCGCCTAAACCATCCGAATCAAAGAATAAAGCACCAGTCACCTGATTGTAGATAAAACGCTGATCAACTGTTGTAGCTGAAGTTCCTAAAGTGAATCGGTTGGCGGCGAGAATTCCAGTGCTTAATCCACCGCCAAAACTACTCGCTAAGACTTGAATCTGATCTGTGTTTCCAGAAACTTTATTAAAGTCTGTAATTGTATCCACACCCTCATTTGGAGCATTAAACCGGAAGAAATCATTCCCATCTCCCCCAGTTAAATTATCGGTGCCAGCCCCACCTAGGAGAACATCATTCCCATTCCCACCGATAAGCCAGTCAGTCCCCGCTACCCCATCAAGCGTGTTATTTCCAGAGTTGCCCGTAATGGTATTTGATAGAGTATTCCCTATCCCACTTATCCCCGTTGTTCCGGTTAAAATCAACTTTTCAACATTAGCCGTTAAACTGTAGGTAATGGATGCGAAAACGGAGTCAATCCCTTGGCTAGCTGCTTCGACAACCACATCACTCACGTTATCCACAACATAAATATCATCTCCCAGGCCACCCCCTAAGCGGTCAGCCCCTGCACCACCATTCAAAGAGTTATTACCACTATTCCCAGTAATTGTATTGTCTAAGGCATTGCCTGCGCCGTTGAGATTATCAGTTCCCGTTAAGGTCAAGGTCTCAACATTGCTAGTCAGGCTATAGGTAATGGAGGAGAAGACTTTGTCTATCCCTTCACCCACCGCTTCGACAATCACATCCCCGACATTATCAACCACATAAATGTCATTTCCCAGGCCACCCATCAATCGGTCTGCACCCGTTCCACCATTGAGGGAGTTATTCCCGCTATTTCCCGTAATCGTATTTGCGAGGTCATTGCCCGTCCCGTTGATATTGCCTGTCCCAGTTAAGGTCAAGTTTTCAACATTAGCCGTCAGACTATAGGTAATGAACGAGAAGACTTTGTCTATCCCTTCACCCGCTGCCTCGACAACTACATCCCCGACATTATCGACAACGTAAGTGTCATTCCCCAGGCCACCGACTAAGCGATCAGCCCCTTTTCCACCATCAAGGTAATCGTTACCATCCAGGCCACTCAGGGTATTGTTACCAGAATTCCCCGTAATCGTATTGGCGAGAGCATTCCCCGTTCCATTAATCGCCGCTGTGCCGGTTAAAGTCAGGTTCTCAACGTTGCTGGTCAGGCTATAGGTAATGGAAGAGAAAACTGAATCAATCCCTTGGTTGCCCGCTTCGACCACCACATCACCCACGTTATCCACAACATAGATGTCATTTCCCAAGCCACCGACTAATCGGTCAGCCCCTGCGCCACCATTCAAAGAGTTATTGCCACTATTCCCCTTAATCGAATTCTCTAAAGCATTACCTGTGCCATTGATGTTGTCAGTTCCCGTTAAGGTCAGGTTCTCAACATTACTTGTCAAGCTATAGGTAATGGAGGAGGAGACCGAATCTAGCCCTTGGTTGGCTGCTTCAACAACCACATCGCCAATATTGTCCACATAGTAAGTGTCGTCGCCGTTCCCACCCACCATGTAATCAGCCCCCAGGCCACCATCGAGCACATCATTGCCGTCATTCCCTAGCAAGCTATTATTGCCACTATCTCCAGTTAACGTATCGGCAAAGCGTGACCCCCAGAGGTTTTCAATACTAACTAATTGATCATTGCCCGATCCACCGGTAGCTATACCTGTAACCAAATTGGCGTTGACAGAGGCTGGGGCTGTCGAGTAGTCAACGGTATCAATGCCGTCACCACCATCCAAGAAATCATTACCTAAAATTATTTTTGCACTTGAGATAATGGGGCCACCAAAATATTCCCCAGCGAGAATATCGTTGCCCAGGCCCCCAAACAAAGAATCATTACCGGCTGTGATCGTGCCGCCGCTAATCGTGCCATAGTACTCGCCATAGAGTTTATCATTGCCACCAGTCACAACCCCACCCGTGATCGTTCCGGCGTAGAATTCACCATAGAGTTTGTCATTACCCGCACTGACGACACCACCGGTGATGACTCGGTAATATTGGCCATAGATAGTGTCATTGCCCCCAATTACTGTGCCGCCCGTAATCGCGTTTAGACTATCGTAATATTCTCCATAAAGGTTATTGCCACTCGTCGTGACTGCCCCTCCGCTGATCGTGCCATAGTATTTGCCGTAGAGAGTATCGTTGCCCCCTTTAACCGTCCCGCCCGTGATTGCGGTTGGGCCAGGATTCTGATTGCCATAGTATTCTCCAAAAAGAGCATCATCTCTGGAGGCAACTAGGCCAGCGGCAATGAGGTTGTAATACATCCCATAAAGGACATCATTCCCGCCTGTGACAACACCGCCAGTAATCGAGCCACCATAAGCCTCTCCATAAACTGGGCTGCCTTTAGTGCTAATTATCCCGCCGCTAATTGTCCCGCCGTAGTATGTACCATAGAGTTTGTCATTCCCACCGAGGACACTAGTGCCGTTGCCAATTGAGTTGATGTCACCGTAAATTTCGCCGTAAACGTTGTTAAAGCCACTTTGGATGCTGCCACCCGTCAGATTCCCCTTGTAATATTCCCCATAGAGATTGTCATTGCCACCAATGATTGTGCCGCCGATGATATTGCCGTAAAGCTCTCCGTAGAGGTAGTCATCTCCCGCAATAACTGTGCCGTTGCTAATGTCACCGTTGTAGTACTCCCCATAAAGATTGTCAGAACCACCCTTGACCAGGCCACCGGTGATGCTCCCGTAGCGTTCGCCGACCATGCGATCCGTAAATCCGACAATGCTGCCTCCAGTAATTTCTTTGTTGTAAAATTCCCCGTAGAGTAGATCATTCCCACCCTGAACTAATCCACCAGCAATAGTGCCGTTATAGTAGTCTCCAACGAGAAAGTCTTCTTGGCCAACAACGGTGCCACCCGTGATTGTGGTGTTGTAGTATTCACCGAAGAGGCTATCATTACCACCCGTGACAGTGCCGCCATTAATACTGGTGCCAAAGGCATAATAATCGCCATAGAGTTGATCCTGGCCGCCAACGACTGAACCACCAATGATGCTGCCACTGTAATATTCGCCGTACAGCTTATCATTGCCCCCAGTAACCCGACCACCCGTCAGATTATTGTTATAAAAAGACCCATAGAGGTTATCATTTCCGCCAGTGACAAGGCCCCCTGTGATGCTACTGGCATAGAATTCCCCATAGAGAACATTATTGCCCCCGGTGACGGTTCCACCCGTAATACTATTGCCATAAAATTCGCCAAATAAGTTGTCACTGCCTCCTGTCACTGTCCCACCGAGAATGGCACTGGCATAATAGTCTCCGTAGAGGGTGTCATTACCACCTGTGACAATTCCCCCGACAATGCTACCGGTGTAAAGTTCGCCAAATAAGGTATCAGAAAAGGCTGTGCCACTGACAGATCCGGTCAAGGAGTCGCCATATAAGACATCACTCCCTGCGATGCCATTAATACTGCCTGTAAAGGATTCGCCGAAGAGTTGGTCGTTGCCGTCTAAGCCATTAATTGTGTCATTCGCATTGTTGCCAACAATCGTGTCAGGGCCGGCGGTAGGAGCAGAAGTGGGGTCGGTGAAGATGATCGCCATAGACTATACCAATAAAGTTTAGGAAATCAATATAAAAAGATCAGGAAAGAAGTCCGGAAACAATGTTTTAGTTTGATAAGATTGCTTAAAAGTAGTCTTAACTTTAGCTATGACATTAGTGGTCTCAACACTAATTAGTTATTTTTGCTAAATCTTAATGGAAAGATACAAACTAATTTTTCAACTTTAAATCACTTGATCTGAAATGAATGATGCAGTTACAACCTATCACACTTGAAATAATTTGGAGCATTTTGCGGGATGAAGTCACCGATGAGCAGGTCAACGAATTAGTTTGGCAGACTTTGGGGTATCAGTGGGATGAAAATAACCAGGCCTGGGATTTAAGTCATGTTTCTCCAGAATGGCAAGAGAATTATCCCGAACCACCAAATTTCATTGAAAGTCGCCCAGCTACGGTGAAACTGACGCGCTCCATTCCTGTAGAAAATAAGCAACTTTTGAAGGAACAACTGGGATTTGAAGGCTATACCATTAGTGAGCTAAAACCTCGCTTAACTCGGCGGGCCACGGCGGCAAATTGGCTGTTAAGTTATCTCAAGGATCAGGGCAAACTTGACTAAATGAGCCAGGCCTATGATTGGATTGCACCAGAATTAAACCGATTAGAGCGGGTTGGCTGGTATCGAACACCCCAAATTAGTCAAAGCCCCCCAGGCCCCGTGATTCAATTCAACGGTCAATCTCTGGTTAATTTTGGCAGTAATGATTACCTTGGGTTAGCTGGACATCCAAAGCTGATTGAGGCGGCCGTCAATGCAACCCAGGCCTGGGGCGTAGGGAGTACAGGGTCACGCCTCTTGAGTGGACATAGACAACTCCATCAGGATTTAGAAATTGCCCTGGCCCAGTTCAAACAAACTGAAGCCGCCCTTGTTTTTAGTTCCGGGTATTTGGCTAATCTGGGGGTTGTGGCGGCGTTGGTGAGCAGCCAGGACTTAGTGATTGCCGATGCCTATAATCACGCCAGCCTCAAAAGTGGAGCCAAGCTCAGTGGAGCTAAAGTTTATGAATTTGCCCACGGGAACTTAGAACAAGCCCAGGAATTATTATCCCAACATCGTCCCCATTACCGCCGCTGCTTAATTCTTTCGGATAGCGTTTTCAGTATGGACGGTGATCTGTGTGATTTACCAAAATTACTGGGCCTGGCGGCGGGCTTTGGGGCCATGGTATTGATTGATGAGGCCCATGCCACAGGTGTTTTGGGGCCAACGGGGCGGGGTTCAGTTGAACATTTTGCCTGTCAAGAACAGCCATTGATTCAGGTGGGCACTCTCAGCAAAGCCTTGGGAAGTTTAGGGGGCTATATTGTGGGTTCTCAGCGATTGGTTGATTATTTACGCAATCGGGCCCGGAGTTGGATTTACACCACTGGCCTATCCCCCGCCGATACCGCTGCCGCCTTGGCCGCCCTCCACCTGATCCAGGCCGAGCCGGAACATCACCACAAACTCTGGCAAAACCGCAACTTACTGGCCCAATTACTGGCAGAACTCCCTCCGTCCTTTCCCCTCAAGCTCCTACCCTCTGAGTCCGCGATTTTATGCCTCCAAGGTGAGACGATTCCCGCAGTCCAGGCCATGAGTCAAATCCTCCACCAGGCCGGGTATTGGGTGCCTGCGATTCGTCCGCCAACAGTTCCCCGCAGTCGCTTACGCCTCAGCCTCATGGCCAGTCATCGTCCCGCCCAGATTATCGGTTTAGTGGAGGCTCTCCAGGCCTGGACTGTGTAACAAAGCTTAATTATTTTTGGATATATGAAATTCTTTTTCCGTGCAACTACGGACGCTGGGGGACAATTCAGCTTTTTATGATTAAAGAACATCCACTTGAGCAGAGGTTAAGTAAAGTTTAATGTGCAATTGCGTTAGTCCAGAAAATAGTTAAGTAATAATTAAGATTGCTGAGGAACTGGGAACCTAAAGCTCATTGCCCAGGCTAGTTTATCACCAAATTTTCATGGGTGATTCTCTCCTGGAATCTCGGGCTAAGTGTCATGAACTTGATATAAACCCTGTTGATCTTTGCTGATTTTACCTCGGTCTTCAGTCATTATTCAGTGATGCTTTAGGATCATTGAGATAAAGTTCTTGACTAATTTCCCAGGGGTTTAAGGGGAGGAGAATTAGCTAGAAGTGAGGAGAAGTTCATTAGCATCGAATTAATGGCTCTACCTTCACTAGCTTTAACGTTTTGCCGCCCTTAAAATACCCTGAATGAGTCAGTAACTCGACTTCAATTCAGCACTCTGACTAGCAATTGCTTTTTTAATTTTTATGATTATAAATTTTTATTTGTTTAGGAGGAAGCCCTGTGACTGCCACGCTGATTCACAACAACTCTGAAACCAAGCATTGGCAAACGGCTGAGAACGTTTTACGCCAGAAGTATCCTCAACGGCATCATCACTTTGCGCTCCGGGAATTCTTCAATTTCGATTCTGCCAATGGGGTCTATGCCGATTGGAACGAGAGCCGCAATATCCTAGTCACGGAAGATTTTATTATCGGGCTGATGTCTGGTCTGGAGCATGAAGTGGGGCCAGCGGCTTCCGTGGTGATGTATAAAATCGGCGAAGAATGGGGCCGCAAGGATGCTGAGTTTTTTCAAAATTGGTTTGTGAAAGAATATCAATATGAAAGCATCAAGCAAATGCAACTCCCCTATGTTCTCGAGGCCTGGTGGTGGCCTTGTACGGCCCAAGGCTGGGGAAACTGGGAGGTGGATCTGAGTGAGCAAAAGCATGGCTTCATGTTTATCAATATTTTTGATTCAGTCGTGGCTCGGACATTAGGCGATGTGGGGCGGCCCGTCTGTCATCTCTACGCTGGCTTGTTTGCTGGCTTTTTTTCTGGCCTGGTGCAGAAGCCCCTAGATTGTATCGAGATTCAATGCTATGCCATGGGGGAAACCTTCTGTAAGTTCCTCTTAGGGAAAAAAGACCGGATTGATGCCGCTTCCTTCTGGCAGAACGAGGGAGCCACCGCCCAAGACATTGAAAAACGCTTACGTAGTGGGGACTTGTTCAATGGCCAACGTCGTTAATTGGCAGCAGCAGTCCGTTGATCAGTTCTTGGAGCAGGTCAATTGGCTGGGGTTATCCGTGGCAATTCCGACCCCGGTGGACAGTCAGGCTTGGCTGGGCCTCTCGGTACAGGACTTTTGGCAAGGGTGTAACTGGGAGGGCCAGCGTCAAGTTCGGCAAGTAGCTTGGGGTATCCCGGCTGTTTCAGAAAGGAGGGGAGAGCGGCTCTGGTTGAACTGTTCAGTGACGGAATTTATCCAAGCAGCCAATTGGACAGGACAACCCCTCAGCATTTCCAAGTCTCTGGCTGAGGTTATCCCACCCCCCGTTCGGCAGCCTGTCCCCAGCACTTGGCTACAACTGAGCGTGATGGAATTTTTTGAGCGGGTCAACTGGCTGGGTAAACCGGAGCAAGCGCAACTCTTACCAGGAATGCAATCGCCCCTGCAACTGTCGGTAGCCCAATTTTGTCAAGCTGTGGCCTGGGATTTAAAACCCGTGATTGGGGCTGTCCCCCCGCTGACACTCCCTCCGGAACCGGAACCGGACCCAACCATGACCCTCACGGATCTGTCCAGCTTGTTCTAACCCCTCAGATTCACGGTCTGAAATCTACATTTGCCCAGATATTGCGACATTCGACATTCAAGGAGACAAAACCCCTATGCAACCCGACTTGGCCTTACTGTTCTACAAAGCCGAAGATCACTACCTCAGCGATGTGGAGTTGAAGGTTTTTAAGCACCACACCGATTCCCTGAAACAACGCTTGACATTTTATGAGTTATTGCGGGAGAAAGAACTCGAGATTTGGCAACCTGTCGCGGATCGCCTGCAACAGGCCTTTTCCCAGGAGGCTGATGCGACCCTCGAGCAAATTCTCCGCCAAGGGATTGCTCTGTTTCGCTATGGGGCGATGGCAATGCTGCTTAACAATCCTGAGTTTTTACAGCGGCGACTCCTGGAATGGTTAACGGATATTGTTGCTTCTCGGCAGTCCCAAGGCCTAGTGACAACACTTCACCAATTACTCCAGGCCCGGTTACGGGAGATGCTCACAGACAAAGAAGTAGATTTGATTCTGCCCTTCTTAGATCAAGCCCAGGCCACCCTAGTGGGAACTGTGCCCCTCGTCACTGTTGCATAATGCCCCTGCTGCCAAATCCGAAGACCTCTTAGAGATATTGGAGATATTAAAATGATTTCCGTTGCTGAACTGCTGAAGGACAACCGTTCCCCAGGAAACTACTACGCCGTTGATGCCTATGTGCATGGTGATTTTGAAACCGGCCTAATCGAAAATCGGCGGGGGGCGCGACTGGTAGCCCTACCTGATACCCTATTGCAAGCCATTTACACCGGCCTGGATCACGAAACAGGGCAAGCGGCGGGGATTGTCCTCGAGAACTGTGGGCGTTGGTGGGGGAAAAACTTCTATTCCCGTTTTGTCCAAGAAGTGAGCGAATACTACAGCCGTCCTTTAGCGGAAATGGAAATGGTGGAATTTCTCCAATGCTTGAAGGAATGTTGGAAAACTCACGGTTGGGGCACCATTGACTTGGATATTAGCTACTACCAACAGGGTTTCTTAGTCCTTAAAACCTGGCTGTCTGCGTTTGCGGCGGCGGCTCCGGTCAATACCAGCCAACCCCAATGTTTTGCCGAAGTCGGGATATTATCCGCGTTTTTTAGTCAACTCACCGGCCGGGAACTCCACTGTGTCCAAACTACCTGTGAATCTATGGGGGCTGACTGTAATCACTTTGTCTTAGGCATTGCAGACCGGGTTAATCCAGCCCAGGCCTGGCAACAGGAAGGCCATGATCACAAAACAATTATGGAACGGCTCTGTTCTGCTCCACCCACCAGCAACTAGGAATCATGTCATTGGGGAGAGTGTTGACAGATTATTTCTAAACTAATAAAGCTGGCACACCCCACCCAACCTAATTTATCCTGGAGGATGCTTTCTGTGGCCAAAGTTGTCAAACTCGAACCGATTGCCCGAGAAACAAGCATTAACACCAATGACAATATTCTCTCGGCTCTTTTAGACAGTGAGTTGCATGTGCTCAAGGAATGTGGGGGGCGGGGGATGTGTGCAACCTGTCACGTTTTCATCAAAGACGGGATGGACAGCCTTTCCCCGTTAACTCGGCGAGAGCAGCGAACCTTAGAGGTCATTACCACCTGCAAGCCTAATTCCCGCTTGGCCTGCCAGGCCCGAGTTGTTGGTCCAGGGGTGGTGGTCGAGTTACCCTCTGGGATGTATGTCAATGCCGTGGCTGATATTGAGGCCTTGATTGGCCGGCGGGCTGAGCAGGATATTTTGCACCCCTTGGATGGACGAATCTTGGTGGAAGCCGGGAAACTAATCACCCGTACCATGATCAGCCAACTCCAAAATGCCCAAGTCCAGGCCGGGGCGTACCTCGCCAAAACTACCGATGCCTAATTTCAACCTAGAACCTGCGCCTTTAAGATGATGCACATTTGACCAATCACCAATACTTTGCAAAGGGGAAAATTATGGAGAGTCAAGCCCAGGAGACAGCACCAGAAATCATCAATAACCCCCTCTCGTCCTTGCCGGAAAACAGCCCCGCTCGGGATATTGATTGCCTAACCCAGGCCCCGGCAGCCGTTGATGGTGGCTTCAATTATCTAGAAATGGGTTCGGCCTTAATTGCTGTTGCTACCTCCATCGCTGGGGCGGCCTTCCAAAACCTCTTGCTCACCTCCATTGCGACATTACCCCTTTCGGCTTCCCTGGTGATGAATTTGGCGGAGCGCAAAAAACTAGCCCAAAAACTCCAGGCCGAAATAGCCCAACACCACATGACCCAGTCCACCCTGATCCAAACCCAGACTAACCATGCAAATCAACTGGGTAATTTAATGGCTGGCCTGGCTCAAGTCAGTGATCAAGTCCAAGGTGTCCAAGGACAAGTCAGTGATTTGGGCCGGGGAACCCGAGACCTTCATGACTACACCCGGATTTTAGGCACTGAGCAAAAGCAAATTGAGGAAGTGGTGGACTGCCTACGGCAAATTGAAAACTATACCCAAGCGATTCAGTCAGATCCCTCCCACGCCAAGGCCTACTACAATCGCGGCTTAACCCATCAACGCTTAGGGGATGCAGAAGCGGCGGTTCTCGACTATACAGAAGCCATCCAAGTTAATGATACCTATGCCAAGGCCTATCACAATCGGGGGGTCGCGCGGGCGGCCATTGGTGATCGCAAAGGGGCAGTGACAGACCTACGGACAGCCGCAAAACATTTCTTTGAACAGGGAGACATTACCAGTTATCAACGGGCCCGAGATCTAGCCAAGCGGGTGCATGAAGTGGGTGATCCGGCTAAAGACAGCAAAGAAGTCCCCTTAGAATTGTTGTTTTCCTAGTCCGTTACCCTGGCCAACCAAGCATCCCCACCCCTTACTGGGGCATTCCCTCAAGATAGGCTTCGTACCCCAATTCATCCAAACGGGCCTGCTTGGTCTGGACTTGCTGGGCTAAAGATTGGCGATAGATAATGACTTGGGTTAAGAGTTCCCGATTATGGCTGGCTAAGATTTGAATGGCTAGCAGCGCAGCATTCTGGGCATTACCTATGGCCACGGTGGCAACAGGGATTCCGGCAGGCATTTGCACAATAGAGTAAAGAGAATCTAGGCCCTGAAGATGACGACTGGGGACGGGGACACCAATGACGGGTAAGGGGGTTAAGGCGGCAATCATCCCTGGTAAATGGGCGGCTCCTCCAGCTCCAGCAATAATCACTTTCAAGTTGCTTTGATGGGCCTGGCTGGCAAACTCCACCATCCGTTCAGGAGTCCGATGGGCCGAGATAATTTCCAGATGATAGGCGACCCCAAACTCCTCACAGACTGTCACCGCTTTGGCCATTGTCGGTAAATCAGAGTCACTCCCCATGACAATGGCGACGGGGGCAGAAATGGTTTGAGTAGGGGTCATGGCAAGGGTAAATGGGGCCGAAATGTGGGGTTTTATGAATTTTATCATTGAGAAATCTGAGGGACTGCCCTAAAGTTAGGGAAATTCCTGAAAATATTGCAACATTCCGTAATGTCATTATCCCGAGAAGCTTGATCTGCCGTCCATGAAGATGTTTGTATTTGTATTTTTATTACAAACGCTATCATCTCCAAATCAATTTATCTAGACTTTACTCACAATAGTTACCAATCCATGCCCTTGTCTGCCCTTTCCCAATGACACTGCTATTGCCCATCAAATGACAAACCCTTGAGGCCCAACCATGCTAGAGAATTTACAAAAATACCGCTTTGCCTGCACCCTCACCTTTGGGGACATTTACGGCCAAGTGATTGTCTGGCTAATTGTAATTTTTGTGGGGATGGCGGCTTCAGTAGCACTCTATAGTAACCCAATTACAGCATTTTTGGTGGGTGGATTGATCTTGGTTTTGAGTCTGCCCTTTTTGCTATTTGCCTTTGTGACAACGTTGTTAAATCATATTGAACTACGACCGATTTCTGCCCAGGCCAAGAAAGCAAAATCGACACCAGCCCGGGCTGTCACATCGGAAGTTGCCCCTGCTAATTAAGTTTAAAAAACGCATGGCTGCCAAGCGCAAAGGGTTCAAGCAATCTCTTCCCCAGACAACACCAACACTGACAACACCAACACCGGAACTATCCCCACCGACTCCAGCCACTGCTCAGCAGTCATGGCCGACTTTCTGGATTGAACAGGTGAACTTAGTTGGATTTAGGGGGCCACAGCAATTATTATCGGATTCCCAAGGTTGTGTGGCGGCCATTGCTCCCCAGGCCGAGACGGTGGATTGGCCAGCAGATTATCGGGTTAAGTTTTCGGGGGATTACCTCTCCCTGCCTGGCCTGGACTTACAAATCAATGGGGTTTTGGGGCTGCCATTTCCCGAGGTCAGAGGAGATGAGGTTGGGCGATTCCGGCTTGAGCAGGCCGGTCGGTTTTTAGCTGAAGCTGGGGTTGATAGTTTCCTGCCGACTATCGTGACCTGCCCAGTTCAGCAAATTCGGGTGGCTTTGGGGGTTTTTGCTCAATTTCTGGACAAACCCGATGCCGGGGCCAAAATTCTTGGCATCCACCTAGAGGGGCCGTTTCTGAATCCGGAAAGGCGCGGCGCACACCCCCAACAGCATTTGTTACCCCTCACCATCGAAAATGTTAAGCGGGTTTTAGGGGACTATAGTTCTGTGGTTAAGTTAATTACCTTGGCACCCGAGCTAGATGAAACGGGTCAAGTGATTCCCTATCTCCGGGATTTGGGCATTACGGTCAGCTTAGGACATTCCCAGGCCACGGCCAGCCAAGCCCAAACCGCCTTTGATCAGGGTGTAACGATGCTGACCCATGCCTTTAATGCCATGCCCGGCCTGCATCATCGTCAACCCGGCCCCTTGGGCGCAGCGATTGCAGATCCGAGAGTGAGTTACGGGTTAATTGCCGATGGTCAGCACGTTGATCCCCTAATGTTGGAGATGTTAATTCACACCGACCGGCCTGAGAAAAGGGGCACATTTTTAGTCAGTGATGCCTTGGCTCCTCTGGGCTTAGGGGATGGGGTGTACCCTTGGGATCAGCGCGAGATTACCGTCACCAACGGAACAGCCCGCCTGGGAGATGGAACCCTAGCCGGAACTACCTTGCCCTTATTCAGAGGGGTACAGAATTTAGTCAAATGGGGTATTTGCTCACCAGATGAGGCGATTCGGTTAGCGACCAATGCCCCCCGAGACGCGATGAGTTTACCAGGCCTGGAGGTGGGTTATCCATTGAATCGTCTTGTGGCCTGGGATTATGAACCGGAATCTCGACACCTAAATTGGGAGTATTTTGGTTTGCCAGACTTAATAATGTAATGTTAGAACAAGCCTGACCCCTTACTCGTCTGCTTTGCGATAGCGCCAACGGAGAATCAATCCTAAGGTGACTTGCTTCATCAGCCAATAGAGAATCGTCAAAATAAAGAAACCAAACAGGATCACGACTAGGGGTTCGCGGCGTGTCAGGAGGTTCAGGGTGGTGACAAAAATATTTCTTGGGCTGGTGATTAAATCCCAACTGTTAAAGCGGATAAACCGTCCCAAATAAACCCCAATTGCGGCCAGGCCATGGATCCCCAACTCCACATAGGGCAACCAACGCCGATACCCTAATTTTCCTAAGCAATAGCCCAGATTGATCAAGGAAATCACATAGGCCTGGAAACCAATCAAAATCGCCAGGATATTCACGGGCATAAAGACTAGGACTAAAAACCAGCCAGAAATGCCTTCCCGAATCCCCGCGAGCAGGTGAATAATATCCGTTAAAACATAGGGCGCGTTGGGCAAGAAAGCTAGAAAAATCAGGAAACCCAGGCCCCAGAGCCAATTAATTTTCGGGGGATTGTGCCAGCGAAATAAAGCCACACTGAGGACAAGGGGAATATAGGCTAAAAATAAATTCCAACCAATCCAGCGGGTATAGAGATGAAAACTCCCCCAATCCGCAGCGGCAAGGTAATCAAGGATTTGAGTCAGGGCCTGGGACACAGTCGGACGATCACAATAAAATCAACGGGTAAAACAAGACATTTAAGCCTGCCTATCTAGTTCAGGTTCAGACAAGCTCCTGAGGAAGTTTCGCAGCAAGTCTTTACCCGCCATCGTTAAAATGCTTTCAGGATGAAATTGGACTCCCTGTAAATGGGGATAGGCGCAATGTCGGACTCCCATAATAATCCCATCCTCTGTCCAGGCCGTGACCTCCAATACTTCAGGGCAATCGGCTGAATCAATCACAAGGCTATGGTAACGGGTGGCTGTAAAGGGGACATCCAGGCCCGCAAAGACCCCCTGGTGTTGATGAAAAATATCGGAAACTTTGCCATGCATCAGACTAGGGGCCGCTACAACAGAGCCACCATACACTTGACCAATGGCTTGATGCCCTAAACACACGCCCAAAATTGGGATCTTGGGGGCAAATTCCTCAATCAAGGCCTGGGAAATCCCCGCATCTTCAGGACGACCGGGGCCTGGGGAAATGAGAATACCAGCGGGAGCCAGGTGCTGAATATCTGCCAAGGTAATTTTGTCATTCCGATAAACTTGGATGTCTGCTGCCACCGGGAATTCCTGGCCTAGCTCACCGAGATATTGGACTAAGTTGTAGGTAAAACTATCGTAGTTATCAATGACCAAAAGCAAGGGTCACATTCCCCCTATCCATACAGAGCCATCATCATCTTAGCCAATCAGGGTCTTTAGCTCTCAGGATGGGGGCAGGGGGAGCCACAAGGCTATGGCGGGAGATCAGGGAGAACTAAGGCATCAGCGCCAAAAATAACTTCAAAACTGGGGGAACCAGCAGCAGAGCCGCCACAACCAAGGCAACCATGGCACAAATGAACACTGCCCCTGCGGCGCAATCTTTGGCCACTTTAGCGAGTTCGTGGTAGTGGGTATCAATGGTCAGATCCACCACCGATTCTAAGGCCGTATTCATTAACTCCATCGCCATCACGAGGGCAGTGGTCACAACAATAATGGCCAATTCTGCCAAGGTTAACTGGAGGGTACTGCCTAAGGTAATGGCTATCGCTCCGACAAGGGTGTGAATCCGGAAATTTCGTTGAGTTGTGAAGGCATATTGCACCCCTGCCCAGGCATACCGAAAACTAGCCCAAAGACTGGCTGCGACCTGATAGGATGACCGCCTTGAAACTCCAGGCCGGGGAATCACCTTAGACGGATAAGAAACTAAAACCTTGGGCGACATCTCACACTCCCCGCAACCACATGCACTTAACTACTGTGCCAACACATCTACGATACACAACCGTTCTAGCAGATAGCTGTCGGACGAAACTGCTATGCAGCATACATCAAATCTCTACTAATCGTTAAGATTTACCACAGAGACACTGATTTGACGCGACGTTGCTCTATGGATTTACCTCAATTGAGGGGGCAGATTAGGGGGCATGAAGAAATTTTGGGTATGGGACTATCGAAACGGTGAAGAATTAGGTGCTTCAAAGAATTAGATTAAAATCAATGATATTCAAGAGTGTGATTGATTGAGGGTAATGATTGTTCCTGTTAGCTGTTGGCATCACCTCGTTTAGGGACTTAATCCTGAATTAAACGCTTCATATCCTGCACTGCCCGCTCTAAACCAAGCAAGACGGCCCGACTAATAATGCTATGACCAATATTGAGTTCTTCCATGCCCGGAATTTGGGCCACCGGAACCACATTTTCGTAAGTTAAGCCATGGCCTGCATTGACGCGCAACCCTAGCTCTTTAGCCCAGGCCGCTCCGGCGATTAAATGTTGCAGTTCTTGATCGCGACTCGATTCATCCTTGGCTTCGGCATAGGCTCCGGTGTGTAATTCAATAAATAAGGCTCCAGTATCAACACTGGCCTGGATTTGCTCGGTATTGGCATCAATAAATAAACTGACCGGAATCTTGGCACTTTGCAGCGTTGTCACGACTTCTTTGAGAGGATCGAATTGTCCAGCCACATCCAAGCCCCCTTCCGTTGTAATTTCCTGGCGACGTTCTGGGACGAGGGTGACATAATCTGGTTTGACATCCAAGGCAATTTTGACCATTTCGGGGGTGGCGGCCATTTCTAAATTCAAGTGGGTTCGGACAATTTGCCGGAGAATTCGCACATCTCGCTCTTGGATATGCCGCCGATCCTCTCTCAAATGCACCGTAATCCCATCGGCTCCAGCAAGTTCTGCAATCACGGCCGCTGCAATCGGATCGGGTTCTGTGGTAGCCCTGGCCTGGCGAATGGTGGCAACATGGTCAATATTGACTCCGAGTGTGGGCAATTTCCTTAAGCTCCTGGGTAAAACAACTTTCTTAATTGTGGCAATTTGGCTCTTCTCTTGGCAAACAGAAGGATGCTCCAGGTTTAGACCTATCTGAATAACCGGAACATAGGGCAATCTAAAAATATTAGGTCTTGCCAGTGCAGGATGTTTCCGTTGCGAATCACCTATCAAGCTCCAATGATTGATTCTCAGCAACGAGCGGATACCCTAATTCTTGCTCCGGCTCAGGAATCGGATATACCCCACAATTGGCAGTGTGCACCGAAGCAGTTCCCAAAACAATAGGACTTATTAATCCTGTCGGCTATTGGCTGATTTGGTACGCTATCCAGGTAGCCCAGTTTGCGGACTGTAGTGGGGAACTCGATGGACAACTCATTTGAAACGCCCCGTGAAACGCGATATGGGTTTTATCGGCAACACCTAAGCTAATCCCTTTCCCTATCCCTATGATCAAGAAGTGGGTGATTTGATAGGTTGATGTGTGGAAATTACCTTTTTAGGCACCAGTTCGGGGGTTCCAACCCGCTCGCGCAATGTTTCGAGTGTGGCCTTGCGACTAACCCAACGGGGAGAAATTTGGTTATTGGACTGTGGGGAAGGGACACAACACCAACTCATCCGCAGTAATTTACGCAGCAGCCAGATTCGCCGGATTTTTATTACCCACATGCACGGGGATCATATTTTTGGCCTGATGGGATTGTTAGCCAGTTGCGGGATGGCAGGAACGGTGAGCGAAATTGACCTCTATGGGCCGCCGGGGTTGGATCGCTATATTGAAAATTGCCAAAAATGGTCACAAATGCATCTGCACTATACCTTACGAGTCCATACGGTCGCCCCAGGCCTGGTCTATGAAGATGCAGATTATTCTGTCACTTGCGGCCCCCTACATCATCGGGTCACAGCCTATGGCTATCGGATTCAGGAAACAGATCGCCCCGGCCGGTTTGATGTGGAAAAAGCCAAAGCTTTGGGGATTCCCTTTGGGCCGGTTTACGGGCAACTCAAACAGGGAAAAACGGTCAGGCTTGAGGATGGGCGCACCTTTAATGGTCAAGATTTTTGTGATCCTCCTGAATTGGGCCGCTCCCTTGCCTATTGCACCGACACGATCTATTGCGATGCTGCCGTTCAGTTAGCCTACCAGGCCGATGTCTTAATCCATGAATCCACCTTTGCCCACCAGGATCAGGACATGGCCGAACAGCGACTCCACTCCACTTCGACAATGGCGGCCCAAGTTGCGGCCCTAGCCCAAGTGAATCTCCTATTTTTAACCCACTTTAGCCCCCGCTATGCCCCTGGGAATGCCCTCCGAGTTGAGGATCTCCTCGCTGAAGCCCAGGCCATTTTCCCCCATAGCCAACTGGCCCGTGATTTTCTCACCTATGAATTACCCCGTCACCGAACTATTACTCAATCTGCCCAGAGCACCATTGCCCCAGCCCCCGTCCTAGATACCGTCCCTGTTAGCCCGCCGCCACCCCACCGTTATGAATCCCTCAAACATCTTGCGCCGAGTGAATTTCAGGACTTAGTGGGCATCACGCCAGCAACCTTGAGGGCCTTGGTAAAGCTGATTCCCCCGAAAATCGGCCCCCGCTCATCCCCACCTAAAACCACAGTAGAGCCGGAAAATCAAGTCTTGATGGCCTTGGACTATTGGCGAAATCATTTGACCTATCGGGATGTGGCGAATTTATGGAATCTGGGCGAGGCAACGGTTGCAAAATTGATCCGGGAGGTGAAAACCCATATTGCCAATTCCAGCCAGTTCCGAGTCGCGACCCCGACTGAGATGAAAGCAAACCCCGGCCAACCCATCATTACCCTTTTATCTGAATAACCCTTGTCAACTGAGGATTTCCTGATGCTAATTAGTGTCTGTCAAAACCTGTGGAATTTTACCCAACGATTTCTAGTTCTGAGTTTGTGTTTGGGAATCATCCTGTGTGCGTTGACCAGTCCTGCCCAGGCCCGTGTCCAACAGATTGAAGAAGCTCCCGGACAAATCGTTTATCAGGCCCGGCAAACGATCCGGGATCAACAGAATCAAACCTGGCAAGTCATCGCGTTTCAACGGGCTAAAGATAGCCAAATGGGGCATCCCTATTTACGGGTGGTGGGATTTCCAGGCCTGACCAGCATTGATCCCCAGTTGCCGTTGATCATGACCAATGCCCTTGGAGATCGCCTCATCGCCCCACCGGCCTCGGAAAACTTATTTACAGATGCTGCCAACCCCGAACCCCACATTGCCCAATATGGTTTGATGGAAATTATACCCAAGCTGAATATTGCTGTGCCCTTGCGTTTAGAGATTCCCAGCCTTGAAAAAGCCGTCACCTTAAATATCAGTCCCAGCGCGTTGTTTGAATGGCAAAACCTGACCAAAAGTTCCAGGACACCCCCAGAATGAGGATGTTCAAGAC
>NZ_JAVMIP010000011.1 GCF_031729055.1 Pseudocalidococcus azoricus BACA0444
CCCGACTCACATTAATCTCGGGAATCGTACCATAAAGTTCTAGAATACGCTGTAATGAGAGACAGGGTATGGTTTTTGCTTAGTTTACCTGTCTCTCTTTCTTCTAAAGCCATGCTGGCCTAATTTTCAGCCATTTTCTTATCCCGAACTCAGGTTAATTAGTTCCTATGGATCGTAACAGATAGTTTTGGGGTGGCATTCCCTGTCCTCAACCGGACATTCTCGGAATTAGGCTCAGACTCTGGGGGTAACTTGGGCTGATTGTCGCCTTTATGGATGATGGAATGGTTGACTGAAAATGTTCCTGAATGCTGGGAGTGGAGCGCGAGTATTGCCCGCTTGGCGTTCTCAAAAAAATCGGCCTAGTATAGAGTTATACACTTTTGAAGTGCCAACAATCGCTCCAAGTCTCTAAGTTACTGCTGCTACCTATGCCAAAACCCACGATTGCGATTTCCCATCTTGGCTGTGACAAAAACCGAGTGGATACCGAGCATATGTTGGGACTCCTGGCCCAGGCCGGTTATGGCATAGACAATGATGAAGCCCAAGCCGACTATGTAATTGTAAATACCTGTAGTTTTATCCAATCTGCTCGGGAAGAGTCGGTGCGAACCTTGGTGGAGTTAGCCGAAGCAGACAAGAAAATTGTCATCACCGGCTGTATGGCCCAGCATTTTCAGGAGCAATTGCTTGATGAAATTCCTGAGGCGGTGGCTGTAGTGGGTACGGGGGATTATCAGCACATTGTCGAGGTGATTGCAAAAGCCGAAGCTGGGGAGCGAGTTAAACTGATCACCCCCTATCCCACCTACATTGCTGATGAGACCATCCCCCGTTATCGCACCACACCAGAACCAATTGCCTATCTCCGAATTGCTGAGGGTTGTGATTATCGCTGTGCTTTTTGTATCATTCCCCATTTGCGGGGTGATCAACGCTCTCGGCCTATTGAATCAATTGTTGCGGAGGCCGAACAGTTAGCTAGCCAGGGGGTTCAGGAAATTAGCCTAGTTTCCCAAATTACGACTAACTACGGCCGAGACCTCTATGGTAAACCTCACTTGGCAGAGCTATTACGCGCCTTGGGACAAGTAGATATTCCTTGGATTCGGATGCACTATGCCTATCCAACGGGTTTAACCCCCAACGTCTTAGAGGCCATGCAGGAGACCCCAAACATTTTGCCTTATCTGGACTTACCCCTCCAACATTCCCATCCAGAGATTTTACGCGCCATGAATCGTCCCTGGCAGGCCAATGTTAATGACCGGGTGATTGAACATTTGAAAGTTGCTTTACCCCAGGCAACAATGCGGACAACCTTTATTGTTGGCTTTCCCGGCGAAACAGAAGCTCATTTTGAACATCTTTGTCAGTTTGTCCAACATCATGAGTTTGATCATCTGGGGGTGTTTACCTTTTCCGCGGAGGAAGGCACTGCTGCTTTTGATCTGCCGACACAGGTTTTACCAGAGGTGATGGAGCAACGCCGTCATGAGTTGATGGTCTTACAGCAACCGATCTCCTATGCCCATAACCAGGCCCAACTGGGGACAATTACGGATGTTTTAATTGAGCAGGAAAATCCTGAGACTGGGGAGTTAATTGGCCGGTCAACACGGTTTGCGGCGGATGTGGATGGAGTTGTTTATGTCAAAGGAGCGGCTCGCTTAGGAACGATTGTCCCTGTAGAAATTACGGCGGCTGATACCTATGATTTGTTTGGGCGGGTTGTGACTCCTTGATCTTAGTATCTACCCCCAACTCGGCCATAGCCATAAGACTAACAGCAATTCTAAAGAGGGGTAAAATATTCTGCCAGAATCGTCAAACTAGCGGTATCTTAGGCCTGGACGTGGAGAACTAAACCCCTATGGACACCCTGGCCCTCTGGCAGCAGTATCAAGACTGGTTATATTACAACCCAGACTTAGAGATTTACCTCGATATTAGCCGGACAGGGGTGACCACTCAGGATTTAGCCCAGCTACAGCCGAAGTTTTCCCAGGCCTTTGCCGATATGAACGCCTTGGAAGCGGGGGCCATTGCTAATCCTGATGAAGGGCGGATGGTCGGCCATTACTGGTTACGGGATGCGAATTTAGCTCCTAGCCCAGAGTTAACCAAAGAAATTACCGACAGTATTCAGCAAATCCAAACCTTTGTCGCCCAAATTCACTCTGGTCAGATTGCCCCCCCCCAAGGCGGAAAGTTTACGGATGTAATCTCCATTGGCATTGGTGGATCTGCCCTTGGCCCGCAGTTTGTTTCCCAGGCCTTGGCCCCGGATCATCCCCCCCTAACAATTCACTTTATTGACAATACGGATCCCGCTGGCATTGATCGCACCCTTAGTCATGTGGAGAATCGGTTAGTCAGTAGTTTAGTGCTGGTGATTTCTAAATCTGGGGGCACACCGGAAACTCGCAATGGCATGGTGGAAGTTCAGGAGGCCTTTCGGAAACGGGGCCTGGTGTTTGCCGATCATGCGGTGGCAATTACAATGGCGGGGAGTTTACTGTCCCAACAGGCCGAGTCCAATGGTTGGTTGGCGATTTTCCCGATGTTTGACTGGGTGGGGGGCCGAACTTCAGAACTATCTCCCGTGGGGTTGTTGCCAGCCGCATTGCAGGGAATTCCAATTTTAGAGCTGCTGGCCGGAGCCAAAATCATGGATGTAGCCACCCGAGTAGCAGAGATCAAAACGAATCCAGCGGCCCTTTTAGCCCTGAGTTGGTATGTGATTGGTCAAGGGCGGGGCGAAAAAGACATGGTGGTGTTGCCCTATAAAGATAGCCTGCAACTGTTTAGCCGCTATTTACAACAACTGGTGATGGAGTCTTTGGGGAAAGAGAAAGACCTGGCCGGAAATACCGTCAACCAGGGAATTGCGGTTTATGGCAACAAGGGCACTACGGATCAACACGCCTATGTCCAACAACTGCGGGATGGGTTGAATAACTTTTTTGTCACCTTTATTGAAGTTTTAGCCGACCGGCCTGGGGATTCTGTGGATGTGGAACCGGGAATTACCTCAGGGGACTATCTTTGTGGGTTGCTGTTGGGAACACGCCAGGCCCTGTTTGAGAAAGGTCGCCCCTCCCTGACGATTACAGTTCCCGATGCCTCAGCCAAAACCGTGGGGGCCTTAATTGCCTTGTATGAACGGGCCGTTGGTCTCTATGGCTTTTTAATCAATGTCAATGCCTACCATCAGCCCGGGGTAGAAGCGGGGAAAAAGGCGGCGGCGGTTAACTTGGCTCTCCAAAAACAACTGGTCAAAACGCTCCAACAGGAAGCCCGGCCGCTGAAATTGACAGAACTTGCTCTGATTGCTGGAGCCGAAGCCCAGGCCGAGACGATCTATTTACTCTTGCGACATTTGGCGGCCAATCAGCGGGGGGTTAAAATTCAGGGACCACCCACAAAACCCGGAGAACTACTTTATTCATGGCAGAGGTAATGCAGCGGCGATCTCTGTTACGGGGCCTGGCCGCGCTGGGCTTAGGGGCTGGACTAGCTGGTTGTAATCGGGATGATCCGACTGCTTTGAATGTGACGATTCTTCGGAACACTCTCCCCCCCCAACTGATTAATCGCTTTCGCCAAGAATTTCCGGCCCAGGCCTTGCGCTTGCAAATTAAAACCACTCCCCAAGATATTTTTAAGCAACTGGAAGTCAATAACTCCCCATCCCAATGGCTAAGTTTAGGGGGTGCTTGGCTGAAGCTGGCGATTGAAACCCGGGCCATCAAGCCTTTAGATACCCTCCCCCATTGGGCTAATCTTGAACCCCGCTGGCAACAACTAGTCCAACGGAATGCCAAAGGTGATCCCGATCCACAGGGGAAAATTTGGGGCTTGCCTTACCGCTGGGGAACAACCGTCATTGCCTATCGCGAAGATTTGATTCAACCGACTGGCTGGCGGCCTCAAGATTGGGCGGATCTCTGGAAACCAGAACTGACCCAGAAACTTAGTTTACTCAATCAACCCCGAGAAGTCATTGGCCTAGTCTTGAAAAAATTGGGACAGAGCTACAATACAGCGAATATTGATCAGGTTTCGGGGTTAAAACCAGCCCTTGAACAATTGCGGCAACAAACAAGATTCTTCGCTTCTACAGACTATTTGCAATCTTTGATTATGGGAGATACTTGGATAGCCCAGGCCTGGTCAACGGATGTTTTACCGATTCTTAACCGCTACAGCAACATTAAAGCCATTGTGCCAAAATCAGGTACGGCTCTTTGGGCAGACTGTTGGGTTAAATCTCCACAAACGACTGATACAACGGATGGGGGTTGGTTAGAGTTTTGGAGCCAGGCCGAGGTTGCCAATTTATTCTCCCAATTTAGTCCAGCGATTTCCCCCTTTCTCACCGATTTCCAGGCCAATGGCCCCGCCAAAACATTACTCCTGCCCAATCAACCCACCTTTCAAACCAGCGAGGTTATCTTGCCCCTCAGCCCCAGTAGCCAGGCCCAGTACGATCAACTCTGGAGTGAGGTTATGTTGCAGGGGGCGCAATGATTGTGGACTCCTGTTTCCCTCGTCCTTATGGCTGATAGGATAGGCTGTAAATATCTATGATTAGTTCAATCTATGCTTGATTCAGAAATGGTTGAAAAGCTGAAAAATGCTTCAGTTGAAGATCGGATTGCTGTGATTGAAGTAATTTCGCCATCGAAGGAAGAAATCGCTAAGGCTGGTGGTTATTACACAACAACAAAAGGTGGCTCAGAACGGGTCAGCACGCTGAAATTTTATAAAGGGCTGGCCGATGCCCAAGGTTTGAACTTGGATGGTAAATCAGCCTTGGGTAGCAGTCGGGGTGGACGGAGTGCCAGCTATCGGATTAGTGTCCAGGCCAATGGCGACTTGCTGATTGGTTCCGCGTACACCAAGCAAATGAACTTGAAACCCGGAGACGAATTTGAAATTAGCCTTGGATCCGGGCATATTAAATTAACTCAAGTTTCTGAAGAAGATGCTGCTGATCTGCAACGTTCTGCGTTTGGCTTTATGAAAAATACAGGCAAAATTCTGGGTGATGTTGTTGAACCTGTTATCCCAGAAACGCAATGGGATGTTCTGCAGTGAGGCTCCTTCTAGATACCCATATTTGGCTTTGGTACTCCCTGGGAGAAACCCAACTTTCACAGAATTTACGAGAAATCATAGCTTCAAAGACGACAGAACTTTGGCTCAGTCCCATTAGTATTTGGGAAGTGCTACTTTTGGTTGAAAAAGGACGTATCTCCCTCCAAGTAAAAACTACTGATTGGATTGGTCAATCCTTGGAAGCATTAGAAATCTGTGAAGCAACCCTCAATCATCAAATTGCGATTCTTAGTCGCCAAATTGGACTGCCCCACCAAGACCCGGCTGATCGCTTTATTGTCGCCAGTGCTCTTTACTATGGTCTTCAATTAGCTACGGTTGACTCTCAATTAACAGGTTTGGCCGGGTTGCCTACTTTGAGTTAGAGATATGCCATTCGCGTCGCCATTGACTAGTAGAGATGAGGCTGCTTTGGCATTGTTCTTGTTGGCGGGTGTGGATAATGTCGGTGGCAGTTGCATCCAGGCCTGGGTCACGGTAGGGAATCGCTGCTTTAGTTTGCAGGTGGGCCTGTTCGGCAGGGGTGAGGAGTGGAAGATCTGCATTGAGCCAACGGGCAAGGGTTCCCGGAGATTTGCGGCCAACTGGGGGTGTTGAACCGACCCTTAATCCAGCAAGTTGGAGGGCAGCACGAACAGCGGCGGCGGCAGAGTAGGTGGCTAAATATCCTCTGGGAGCTAGGAGTTGGCTAATTTGTTTTAAAAATTCTACAGTCCAGAGTTGGGGGCAATGGGGCGGGGAGAACGGGTCTAGAAAAATCACATCCGCTGGCCAATGATCGGTGATCAAATGTTGGCTGGTTTGACGGGCATCCCCAATCAATAGCCTGGCCTGGAGGTTAGTTCCTTGATAGTCCAAATGAGTTACCAGGCCACTGATGATCTCTTGAATTTCGGCTGGCCACCGGCCCAAACCACCCTGAGCTATGGCCTGTTGAGGAACATCCCAGTTTAATTCCAGGCCCCGCAACTCCACTTGACAATCAGGATTCACCCGCCAAATTTCCGTCAGAGCCGCCGCGCTGTTATAACCCAGGCCAAAGCAAATATCTAAAATCCGCACGTGTCCAGTCTTGGCCCAAGCCCCAACCCGACAAGGCATGACAAACTTAGACTCCGCTTCTTGTTTGCCCCCGTGGTGGCTATGAAAGGCCTCTTGAAAGGTACTGGAAAAAAAGGTTAATGAACCATCGGCGGTGAGTTGGGGCGTTAGGATATCCATTGAGCAGTTATCGCCTGAGTCTGGTTAGTATCATGATTTAAGTATCTCGATTAACGCCAATCTGAGGTTCTGCCTGTGGTTCAAACTCCCGCAAAAACACTCACAATGGCGGAGTTTTTGCAACGCCCCGAAACAAAGCCTGGGAATGAATATCTTGAGGGTCAACTGAGCCAAAAGCCAATGCCACAGGGAAAACATAGCAAACTCCAAGGCCGACTGGTGACTGAGATCAACCGGATTGCCGAACCCGCCCAGATTGCCTTAGCCCTGCCAGAGTTGCGGGGACTGGCCTAGTTTAGGATTTCATCTATGCCCTTACGTTCCCGTACCGTAGTTGAGATTTGGTCGCCCGGCCTGGTAGGGGTGGGGTTAATTTTAATTGGGCTAGGGATTGCCTTTCGCTGGGCTAATCTGGGACAAGTCTATTGGCATGATGAAGCTTATACCGCACTACGACTATCAGGCTTTACCGGGCAAGAGTTAAATCAACATCTATTTCGAGGGGAAGTTGTTAGGGTTGCGCAGGTGATGGATTATCAATGGCCCAATTCAGTCCGCAGCATTTGGGATACCGTCCAGGCCTTAGCTATAGATGATGCCCAACATCCCCCAGTTTATTATTTACTCGCTTGGCTGTGGCTGAAGATATTGGGGGCCTCAAGTTCAAACATTCGCAGTCTGTCGGTGATCTTTAGTTGTTTGAGTTTGCCAGCCCTGTATTGGTGGTGTGACGAACTCTTTAGACCAGGCCAAGGGCGGGTTGCCGATTATCCCCAACTTCAAGTGGACAGAAAGTTAATTGGTGGATTTGCGGTCTTAATCGTGGCTCTATCCCCGTTTCATATTCTCTATGCCCAAGAAGCGCGGGAGTATGCCCTCTGGATTTTATTGACTATTGTGGTTAATGCTCTGTTCTGGCGAGGGCTGAGGGGCCGAGGCTGGGGAAATTGGCTGGCCTATGGGAGTTGCCTCACCTTAGGGCTTTATACCTTTCCCTTAACCGGATTTGTCAGCGTTGGGCATGGATTTTATCTATTACTGATGAATCGGCAAAAGCTCCAGGCCTGGGGTGTAAGCACTTTAATCAGTTTGGGCTTGTTTGCTCCTTGGCTTTATATTTTAGTCACGACTTGGAATGTCACTGGGGCAACTTGGACCGCCCTACCAATTCCTCCGGCCAGTCTTTGGCAAGCGATGGGCTTAAACCTAGTGCGGGTCTTTGCTTGGACTGATGACAGCTTTGATTTATCCAGGGGCATCCTCGGCATCTTATTTACAGCCTTGTTGGGCCTACTTGCGGTCAGCATTTACACCCTTTGGCGAACAACTCCCCCCCGCATTGGGCTGTTTTTATTGATTCTGGCGGGCGCGACCTTTCTGCCCTTGTTTTTGCCGGATTTGCTTTGGGGCGGGCAACGTTCCACCTCTGGGCGGTATTTAATCCCGACAATCTTAGTGATGGAAATAACCGTTGCCTACTCTCTCGCTTTCTATGTCAGCCACATTAAAACTAAACAGCGGTTCCTGGGCTGGACTATGGCTTCTTTGGTCATGGGTCTGGGCCTGGTCTCTGGGGTGCTAATTACTTCTGCCGAAACCAGTTGGATTAAACTACTCAACTACTCGTTCCCGCAAATTTATCGCCACGTTAATCAACATCCCCAACCCCTAGTGATTGGCTTATCGGGGAACATCAACACTGGCACCATGTTGGCTCTCGCCCACGGCATTACTCCCCAGGCCCAGTTTCTTTTAATTGATGCTTGGGATCCTGAGCAACCGCCAAAACTGCCCATCATTCCAGAGGGACAAGAACCAATTTTCTTCCTCAACCCCACACCCGAATTACTCACAGGCCTGGAAAATACCCAGAATCTATCCGCAGTCCTGATTTTCCAAGATAAGTTTCTTCAGCTTTGGGAACTCCACAGACACAACTAAACCTATGGCCAATGCACAAATTCAGGGAAAGTTGATGGGAATGAGTCTCGACTTTGGTCATGAGAATAGTTTTTTTGAATGGCTTAATTGGCATGAATACTCAGGCCTGGGTTACGGATGGGGCCGTTATAGTCAACTGTGATTTGAGAAGCATCCAAAGCTACGGTGACAACACTCTCAATCGTAGGGTTGTTACTGTTCGGTCGGCCACCCAAAAAACTAAACGTGACCGTACCATTCTCATTGACCACATACTTGGATAAATCCATATTAAACATCGATAGCTGAGGCCGATACTGACTGAGGCCACCATTGGCTTTAATCCCAGCTTGTCTGGCTAAGTTCATCGCCCGATGGATTTGACGGCTTTCATCTCCAATATTATTAGTGGTCAGCAATGCTGATGGGGTATAGCGGCTGTTGAGGTCTGCGTCGCGGATGGGGCCGTTGTAGTCGATAGTTACAATTTGAGCATCTTGACTAACCGTCACCACAGATTGGATGCTGGGTCGGGCAGTTGGTTTACCGCCAATGAATGAGAATGTCAAGCTGCCGTCCGAATTACTGACAAAAGGTGATTGATTAGCCCAGCCATACATAGCGGCATCTGCCCGATACTTGGTTAGGCCCCCATTTGCCCGTTCAGCCGCCTGGCGAGCTAGATTTTGGGCCCGTTGTAAGGTTGAACTACCCACTCCAAATTGATTAACAGTAACAGGTAATGAGCCGGATTCCTGAGGCATAGTTGTTTGGGCATCAGCCGAACTAATGATTCCCAGGCCCCCGGACAAGACAGTTAGCAAAACTACAGGTAGCCAGTGAAATTTAAGCATGATAAATTGACTCCAAAGTGATCGTAATTTCTAGAATGTAGATTGAGTCAAGAATACTGATTTAGCCAAAAGAGCTAGTGTCGCAACGTCATCAGAAAGTTTACTCATGAAGCTGTTTAAAGGCTCCAACACAACCATAATGATCTTCTGCAAATTGATGAGAATCGGGAGCTAGGTTGGCTCTTAGGCCTCAACACCTCAATACATCTATTACAAACGATGAGTGTTTTAATATCAGTATCTTTTGGGGGGTAAGTTCTTTGGCGAAAATTTACACAGGGTTAATCCTGTTCGAGGTAGGAAGTCAGCTTTTTTCTGAGGCTGATATTTAGTCAATTCAAGTTTTGTGATGCTTTTACCCATCCTTTGCCTTCCCATTGGATTAATAGGAGGTTAGAGCCTGTGGATTAGGTGAGATTATTGAAGAGATTTACCAAGTCCGCTCAGGGTAGGCACAGTCGTTACATGATGACTTGGATGCAATATTGACAGATATGCGCGCCAATAAGGAGCTAGGAACAGGAAAGTTGTCACCCCCGCCTAGTCTGAGCAAACCTTGGAGCAGACGAATCAGAACACTGAATTGTGAAGCATCGGGATTTAGATACACCTCACTGATAACGTCCCATACTCGTTTCTCGAATTAACTAACCTGGCTCACTGGGCTAGAGTTGGCGGCTAAGGCTTCCACAAGAGAACGGACAGCGGCAACCATCGCAATCGGGCTATTCAGTTGATTGATTGCACTCCCCACCCCGACTCCACTGGCTCCGGCGGCAATGGCCATGGGAATTGTCACGCTTGATAACCCAGAGGCACAGAGAACCGGAACATCCACGGCCTGGGAAATTTCAAAGGCAGCGGCGAGGGTAGGGGCAGCTTTCTCAATCAATCCTAAAGTTCCGGGATGAGTCGGTTGGCTGCTGGTTCCGCCCTCAGTTTGGATGATATCGGCTCCGGCCTGGACAAGCGCAAGGGCCAATTCCACCTGTTGATCCAAGGGCAGGGTGTGAGGGACTGTCACGGAAAGAGTGATCTCTGGCAGTAATATCCGGGTTTGGCGGGTGAGTTCTAAGACTTCTTCAGAGCTAAATACCCGGCCCGCTGCATAGAAACTGTCGTAGTTACCAATTTCCACCAAATCTGCCCCGGCCTGGACTGCGACAGACAATGCTTGTGGCTCAACCGCTGAAACACAGATTGGTAAGTCAGTTAAAGATTTTGCCAGCTTCACCAGGCCTGGGTCTGCGGCAATATCTACAAAGGTTGCCCCCCCTTGATCTGCTGCTTGGACGACCGCTGCCACGCTTTCATAATTAAAGTTTTGTAAACCACTGATCACCTTCAGAGCATTACGGTGTGCCAAAGCTGAGACTAAGCGAGGATGAATCATGGTTAAGCCCTTGGAATCAGAAAATTGCTGCATGAAAAATAGTAGCGTAACTCTTAATAGATCGCTGCACTCAGTAGAGATTGTTCACAGAATTTTCTAAGTAAACCCCAGGCCTGGAGGCAAATTAACCGATGACACCCCCAACTGAGACTCTTTTTACCAAAATCATTAACCGCCAAATCCCAGCCGAGATCATTTATGAGGACGACCTGGCCATTGCCTTTAAGGATATTAACCCCCAGGCCCCGATTCACGTTTTAATTGTCCCCAAGCAACCTCTCCCCAGTCTGGCCGATGCTGTTCCTGAGGATCATCGAGTTTTGGGACATTTGTTAATGACGGTTAAGCGAGTCGCCGAGCAAGTGGGCCTGGAAAATGGCTACCGAGTCGTGATCAACACCGGTGTGGATGGTGGGCAAACCGTAAATCATCTGCATTTGCACCTCTTGGGCGGCCGGCCATTGCACTGGCCACCGGGTTGACCGCTCAAGGAGATTGCAGAATTGTTACAGAGCGATTACGGGAATCCCCACTTTGGCACAATTCTAAACAAATCCTTAAAAGACCTTTACAAAACCTGAAGACTTGCTTAATATAAGTACATAGTCCAGCAAACACCTCTCATCTCCCTCAGATTTCAGGTTTTTCTCGGACTGACATTATTCATTCTCTTGAATAGGACTTATAACGATGACGACTGTATTACAACGTCGCCAGAGTGAAAACTTTTGGGAGCAATTTTGCTCTTGGGTTACCAGCACCGACAACCGGATTTACATCGGCTGGTTCGGCGTTCTGATGATCCCGACACTCTTGGCTGCAACCGCCTGTTTCGTAATTGCCTTTATCGCTGCTCCTCCCGTTGACATTGATGGGATTCGTGAGCCTGTGGCTGGTTCCTTGATGTTTGGTAACAACATCATCACTGGTGCTGTTATTCCTTCCTCTAACGCCATTGGTTTGCACTTCTACCCGATTTGGGAAGCTGCCTCCTTGGATGAATGGCTTTACAACGGTGGTCCTTACCAGCTCGTGATTTTCCACTTCTTGATCGGTGTCTTCTGCTACATGGGTCGGGAATGGGAATTGTCTTACCGCTTGGGTATGCGTCCTTGGATTTGCGTAGCTTACTCTGCCCCTGTGGCCGCTGCTACCGCTGTCTTCTTGATCTACCCGCTTGGTCAAGGTTCTTTCTCTGATGGTATGCCCCTCGGTATCTCTGGTACCTTCAACTTCATGATCGTGTTCCAAGCTGAGCACAACATCTTGATGCACCCCTTCCACCAACTCGGTGTCGCTGGTGTCTTCGGTGGTAGCTTGTTCTCTGCCATGCACGGTTCCTTGGTGACCTCTTCCTTAATTCGGGAAACCACCGAAACCGAATCTCAGAACTACGGTTACAAATTCGGTCAAGAAGAAGAAACCTACAACATTGTTGCCGCTCACGGTTACTTTGGTCGCTTGATTTTCCAATACGCTAGCTTCAACAACAGCCGTGCCTTGCACTTCTTCTTAGCTGCCTGGCCTGTGATTGGTATCTGGTTCACCGCTTTGGGGATCAGCACCATGGCGTTCAACCTCAATGGCTTCAACTTCAACCACTCCGTTGTCGATGCCAAAGGTAATGTCATCAACACTTGGGCTGACATCATCAACCGGGCTAACTTGGGGATGGAAGTGATGCACGAGCGCAATGCTCACAACTTCCCCTTAGATTTGGCTTCTGCTGAGTCTGCTCCTGTTGCTTTGGTTGCTCCTAGCATCAATGGTTAATCTCTGACTCTCTAAGTCAACCTAAAGCTAGAAAGCCGCTCTCCATAAACGAGGGCGGTTTTTTAATGGAATTTATACTTCGAGAGTCTGTATTTTTTAACAATAGCTAGCTCCTACTCTCACTGCTGCTAACATGAGAGGTTGATATATGGAGAAAAGCAAGTGGTCACCTTTGAAGAATTCCAGGCCAAGTTTTTTGAAATATTTAGTAGTATCAATTTCTATGAAGGTAAAAGCTACTTAGACTATATTGCCGAGCCACAAACCAATGACGAAGACAATATTGTTGATACTAAAATTGTGCTGCCTCTCTTAAATGCTCTGGGTTTTGAGTCTGGGGATATTGCTAAAAACACAACAGCAAGTGGTAAGGATAATTCACGCCCAGATTTTCAAGTCAAACTTGCCAGTGGTAATATTCGTTGTTTTTTAGTAGAAGATAAGCATACAGCCTATGACCTGAGTAAGCCCGAACCTCTACAGCAGTTGATGAATTATGCCCCCAGTCGTGGGTATGAACTAGGGTTGATTTGTAATGGCAGACTCCTTTTCGGCTGGGATCTTTCCGATCAGGGTTCTCCCAGTCCGGTGTTACATCTTGATATTGAGGAGATTGTTGAAACTTATCATGGTCGAAACTTATTCGCGGCTGGTAACACTGGGTTTGATGCTCTTGCATCCGAACAAGTACAAGACCTTAAAGGCTTATATCGGAGATTTCACAGGCAAAATTTTGATGATATTGAAACCTTAATTCAAGAAATTAGCAGGCCGGAAGATGAATGGTTAAGTTTTGCCAGAAATCCTCAAAATTCCCCTGACTTTGATGAGCTATTGATTACAGACTTAAAAGCAGCGATTAGTCTTTTAGAGGAAGATGTTCTCTATCAATTAGATTTGCTACTTGAAGAATATGATCAATACTGCCAGGCCAGATACTTACCCAATGGGAACGGTTCTAGTCATTCAGATTTAGAAGATGCAGAAACAGCTCCTAAAGTTCTGATCAGAATCCGCAAGCAAATTTTGAATTATGTGAGAGCATACGGAGTTTTAGAAGTTGATGACTACACCTGGATTGATGAGAAAATTAGTAGCTTTGCTGAAACCCCTATAGGCTCAATTCAGGAGTTAGGGCAAAGAATCCTTACAAAACTGATGCAGGCTCAAGAAAAAAAGGAGGCTCAACAGCAAAAACAGCCAGGCAAATCAGAAGATACGGTGCAACTGGATATAATTCAACCGTTACCCGAAGCCAAACAAAAAGAACTGGGGATTAAGTTATCCCAAAAATCTAAGATCATCAAACTTGATCCGAAAATGGTCGAGTTATTACGTGAATATGAGCGAATTGTTTTTGACTGGAAGGCCTGGCAAGCCAAGCAAAGTTTGACCCATGTTAATGCCATTAAGACCCAGCAATATTTTATTTCTTGGCGTAATCTTGTTACCAAAACGGTTTTACAGGGAGTCGATGAGCAGCAGTTAAAGGAAGAATTTGCACGACAAACGGCCTATGTTTATGTGACTCGCTTATTTATGGTACGAATTTGTGAAGATAAAGGGTTAATTGATCGGAAGTTTTCAGATGGTGGGTTTAGATATTGGAAAGAAGAAGTTGAGCGGCGATATCTAGACTTGGCCCAAGGGGTTTCGATGGATTATCTCTTAGAGATGTCGTATCGTTCTGCTCAAAGTATTTATGCTCATTTCTTCAATAGTGCGGATTTATTTAATTGGTATCGGATTAATACAAATACCCTGATCAAGGTGTTACATATTCTCAATCGGTTTAACCTGCAACAAATTGACAGCGATATTATTGGCATGGTCTATGGCCGATATGTGGAGGAAGGAAAACACGAGCAGGGCAGATATTTTACCCCTAAAAATGTGGTTGAATATATTCTCGACTCGATTGGCTATAAGCCTGATAATCCAGAGATTCGAGATAAGACCGTATTAGATTTAGCAGGTGGATCAGGGAGTTTCTTGGTTCATGCGGCCCGGCGTTTAATTGATTCCTACCGTTCACCGACAACCAAAAAAATTCCACTGGAATATCTACCTTCAGTGATTCGCCAAGTTAAGGAATCCTTATTCTGTTTGGATATTAACCCGTTTGCTTGTTATTTGGCAGAGACTAATTTGTTAATTCAGGTGATTGATTTACTGAAACAGGCCAAGGATGCAAACAAATTACAGGAGTGTAGTATTGATCGCTTTAATGTTTATAATACGGACTCGCTGCTTTTGCCTAGGTCTCAAGAGATTAGAACACCGTTATTAAATCCTGTGCTTGATCTGGAACTCTCAACAGTGTCTCAAATTAAAACGAAGACAGGTAAGTTTGCTGAGGGATTTGATTATGTTGTGGGTAATCCTCCCTATGTCCGGGCTGATGAACCTGGAGTTGATGCCTATCGAGAACAAATTGTTACTTTGGGTAGATTTGAAACTCTTCATAAGAAGTGGGACTTATATATTCCTTTTATCGAATTGAGTGCAAGAATTTTAACTACTAACACAGGAAAAATAGGAATTATTATTTCCGATGCTTATAAGGTTGCTAGTTATGCTGAAAAGTCTCGCGAGATGCTGTCATCATTGCTAACAATAACTCAAGTTGATTTTTTTGAACAAGTTAAACTCTTTGCCGATGCGGATGTATTTAATATAATCATCATTGGTCAAAACAGAACGCCTAAAACTAATTTTAAAGTTCATCGTCATTGGCATTACAAATCCTTTGGCATCTTAAAATCTGATCAAGTTTCACAAGTTGGCCTGGGTGAAAAAATTTTTAGAACTGGAGCAGTTGAAATCAATGCAGATAATACAATTTTACTAAATGAGATTGTTTATATCAGTAAAGGAATGGTCTTGAACTGTCATGAGAAAAAGTTCCCCAATGAGTTTGTCAAAGATGACTTAATCTCTGATGTTCAAGATTTAAAACATCCTGTTCCTTATATAGAAGGTAAGGATATTTCAGATTATCAAATTAATCGCATTAGATACTTAGAATTTGGAGAAGGTTTAAGAGCACCCTCGAAAGTTAGTAGACCTACTTTTCCTGAACTATACTCCCACAAGCATATTGCTATTGGTAAGACAGGGGGAGTAACAATCGTTGATGAATATATATTTAGTAATGATAGTGTTAGGGTATTATTACCTTGGTATCTTCTTGAAGGGTTAAGTACTCGATCTGTCTCTCAAGCATTAGTTAACGCGAAAAAAACTACATCTAAAAATTTCACATTACAGTATTTAACAGCTATACTTTGCTCAAGTGTCATTAAAAAATTCTTCACGTCAATAAGTACTGGAACACGAAACGATATATTTCCTGAAGATTTACGAAAGATTCCTGTTAAAGTACTTTCAATAGAAGATCAACAAGAATATATAAGCAGAGTTGATTTGTTGATTTTATGGAATCAAGAGTTACAAAATCTGAGACGATTTGGAAATATAATTAAGTTTAGCTATTTAGATGATGTTCCAGAAATACAAATAAGCTTTTTGTACTCTTTTCATGTAGCTAATGTTTCTTGCTGGAATTTCCTCAATGCCGAACCTCAGCGTTTTGAAGTGATTGGTGATCGGAATCAACCCATTACTAAAGTCAAAGTCAAAAATAATACTCTCCTCAATGGCCGATATGAATTATTACGATCAGATAGTCGATTAGTTTTGGAGTTCTTGCAAAATTATTTACCTCAATACGAAAAACGAGGCTTAACTTGGACAGATTTATTAACAGAAGGCAAGATTCCCAAAACAGATGCAGATATTGAGAGAATTTTTACCGAGCGTGACCGATTGACCGCTGAAGTTCGTCAAAAGATTGCCGATATTCGCCGGACTTATCAAGAACTAGATGCAATGGTGAGTCGCCTCTATGAAAACTGATCTCATGAAGGATATTATCGGCGTTGGGTTTTACTGACATATTTACGGGTAAAGTGGAGATTCAGGTTTTGTTCTGTGGCCCAGGCCTGGAAGATTTTCAAAAAGGCTTGGCGATCGGTGGCTTGAATCACGGCGGCTTGATCGGCGGTTTCGATGGCGTAAGGATACCCTTGACCGGCAATAATCTCGGCGCGGACCCAATCCATAATCACTTCGATTTGCCCAGACTCAACCAGCCAGCTAGGGAATTCTAGACGAACAGGTTGTCCACTGTGGGCCTTGAGGTAAGAAAAGGCAACTTTTTCCGCAACATCACCATAATCACTCAATATCCCCGGCCGGCCATCACTCCCGACCCGTTGAGCCTGAAAGACCGGAGTTCGCTGACCCCAGGCCAGGCCCCCCAGCAAATGACTATCAAACACCGTATCCGTAGGCGGTAAATCAGCCAGGTGGGCCAATAAACTACATAAATCCCGAGCGCGTGAATGATCAATATAGGCAATCAACGGCACTTGCTGGGCTTCACTGGCGGTAATTAACTTGATCAAGGCCTGGACATAATCTTGGCGACTGGTTGGATCAAAGGTTTCAGCAAAGGTGGCAATCAATGACCCATCAAAAAAAAGCAACCGATCTCGGGCCTGGGGGTGGCTAGTCATATCCTTAATCAGTTGCTCAATCTCCATTTGAAAGCGGCGCAAATTAACCAACCGATCCGGGGGACGATGGTGGGGGTCGGATTGTAATTTCAGGGGCGTGAGAATCTCCAGTTGCGTCTGTTTTTCATAGCCCAGGCCTCCTTGATGGGGATTAGCAAACCAGGCCACTTGTACTAGACCCACGGGGATGGAAATGTCTTCAGAGGGTAATAACTGCGACCCATCCACCGCTACGGTTGTCACCCCTTGCAAACAGGTTTTGGCCCAGGCCCGGCTTTGATCGCGATGCTGCCATTGATAGGGAAAATCCACAGCCCAGGCCGGAGTGACTTTTTCCAATGGCCGGGCCCCAATCCATTGTTCTGGTGGCAGACGGAGGTTTAATTCGGCATCACTGAGGTGAGAAATGTCCTCAAATGCCCGTTCATAGGCCTGGTAGGTTTCGGTAAATCCGTGATCAAAATGATGAAAGTCGGCCCGGTTTTGGCTCAGGGCATAGCGCAGTTGGAGCAAGTTTAAGGGCATAGGATTTGGGAAATTGGATCAGGGCAGGGATAAGCGGTTACTCATAACATTTTGGACATTTTGGATTGGCTGGCTAAGAGATGGGCGTAGGGGGTGTCGTGGAGATGGGCGGTGTGGGCGGAACCAAAGAGGAGGAGTTTATCTTCAATGACGGATTTCATGGCGGAAATTGCGGCCCCCGCTACTTCTAAAAGATCTTTATCGGTATCATGGCAAATTTCTTGTTGCAAAGAACTCATGTAGGCCTGGCGAACTTCCGTATTCACATTGAACTTGCAAACCCCCAGTTGGATCGAACGCCCAATCATTGCTGCTGGTAAGCCCGAGGCCCCATGCAACACCAGGGGAATACTCAGACGTTGGCGAATCTTGAGGAGACGATCAAAATCTAAGCGGGGCGGGCTTTTATATTCTCCGTGGACATTCCCAATCGTTACAGCTAAGGCATCAACCCCCGTGGCCTGGACAAATTCTACGGCTTGGTCAGGATCCGTCATTTTGGCTTCTTTTTCGGCAATGGTTAAGCCATCTTCTGTTCCGCTAATGCGGCCAATTTCTGCTTCCACAACGGCCCCGTATTGATGGGCCAACTGGGTCATCTCTCTGGTAAATTTCAGGTTTTCAGGATAAGACAGGTGGGAGCCGTCCGCCATGATGGAGGTTAAACCCGCTTTGAGGGCTGCTTGGATGTCTTTGGCCTGGGTACTGTGGTCGAGATGGACAGAAATTGGGACGGTAGCACTGCGGGCCGCTTCTAAGCACAGAGCAATTAAACTGGAACGGCCATAGCGTAAAGCACTGGGATGAATTTGTAACATGGCGGGACTGGCGGCATCTTCGGCGGCATTAACAACGGCTTTGACCCCTTCTAAGTTGTAAACATTAAATGCGCCAATGGCATAGCTATTAATCCGGGCAGTTTCGAGTAACTCCTGAGTCGAAGCAAGCATAGGATCAGTGCCAGGTGAGAATATCCCATTTTAACGCCTGGGTTGTCGGAAATTAGCTGGCTGTTCAATGAGGGTTGGAGTTGTGCAGGCCTGGATCAGTCCATTGATGCCACCTGTAATCACCCGCATCGGCACACCCAAGGATTGTTCTAACACCTCTAATGGCATATCGTCTAAAAACACTGCCTGGTCAGCCTTTAGCATCACACCGGGAATTAAAACCCCATCCCCTAAATCCAAATGTTGTAAGCCTTGTTCTAAATCCTGGCCGGTTAATAGGCCGGTTACGGTCATGGCCTGGCCCCAATAGTTACTGTTAAGGGCCACCATATTTAAGCTCAACCCGGCAATTTGATTCAAACGTGTACAGATGGGCCTAAATGCTTTTTCCACGGTATTCCCGACTACCCAAGTTAAGGAGCGGGGAATGTCTAGGACAGTGGGTAAGGTTGGCTCCATCTGTTGAAATTCATCTAAAAATAAACGAATTGAACCGACCCCATTACTCAGTTGTGGATAGTCTGCATAGTGACTTTCGGGGGGTAAATCTTGACCAGCGATTAAAAACCACTCATCCGCTAACCAGGCCAGGGGACTGCCAACTTTTTTTTGAAACTGGGCCTGTAATGCTTGCACTTGACTAATCACAGTTTGAGCGATGGCCGGGGTAACAGGAGTCAGTTCGTCCTCCTCTGGACGAAATCGAGTTAAGCCCAGGGGAACCACCGCAATGGAAGCCACCGCTGGCCAAGGGAGTTGATGAAATTGAGCTAAATCCTGCAAGGTTTGAGTTAAATGGTCGCCATCGTTCAGGCCTGGACAAACCACCACTTGGGCATGAATTTGTAACCCTTGCTCCTGAAACCAGGCCAGATGTTCAAGAATTTTACCGGCCCGTGGGTTTTTGAGCAGGCGAATCCGCACCTCTGGCTCTGTAGCATGAACGGAAACATATAAGGGTGACAGGCGTAAACGGGCAATTCGCTCCCACTCGGCCGGGGTTAAGTTGGTCAGGGTTAAATAACTGCCATATAAAAAACTGAGGCGATAGTCATCATCTTTGGCGTAGAGACTGGCCCGTTTGCCGGGGGGTTGCTGATCAATAAAACAAAAGGGGCAGCGATTATTACACTGGATCAGCCCATCAAATAAAGCCGTGGTGAACTCCAGGCCCAGGTCAGCGTCATAGTCTTTTTCAATTTCGACATGGTGGGTTTTTCCCCGCTGATCCAAAACTTCTAGCTCCAGAACTTCATCGGCACATAAAAACCGATAATCAATCAAATCCCGCGGCCGTTCTCCGTTAATCGCTACTAGGGCATCTCCTGGCTCAAAGCCAATCTCAGCGGCAATGGAATCTGGGAGAACCCCACTAATCAGGGCAGGTTGAATCGTCGCGTGACTCATGGCTAGTTGTAGAGCGTTGCTCGTGGATGGAGGGGATGGTCTAGGCTATTTTCAATCCTAGAGAAACTAGAAACTGGGTTGGGCCAAGGTGGCGTAGAAACAAGATCAAGGTTTATCCCTGATTTTAATGGGGAAGAACAATCATCGGACTGAAATCTAGTTGGAATCCCCCGGATTTGAGCCGTAGGCCTGAGAAATTCAGCGCATAATAGGAAAAGATACTATCGTCAGCATTGATAAAATTCACGTTTTTGTTTAGTAGTAGCTGTTTGCTCCCATGACTAGGATCACCCTGGGTGCATTTCTCAAGCTTGTCCCGACCTACAGAGCCTCCATGGGGGTGGCGGATTGGTTAGGGCATTGGTCAGCGGATCAGACCAGGGAGGGGGCGGTGATGCTACTGGATCACTTAGGGTGTCCCCAGGCCGTGGTCAATGGTTGGGCCATTGCCGCGCAGGTACAAGTCGATCCGAAACTGAAGTCTAAAACCCTAGACTGTGAACAGTTCCAGGCCTGGGCGTTACCGATGATTACCGTCCGGGCCGATTTAGCTGTGGAAGAGTGGCTCGAAACTCCAACCCTGCCAGACTTGGTGGCCTTGGTGGGTTTGAATGGCCAGTACTTGGGTCTATTGGATTTAGGGGCTTTAGTACGATATTGCCTATTCGCAGAGGTCAGTTGGCAGGGCGGTGACGGGAGTGAAATTCCCCCAGAGTTGCTGCGGGCCTGGGAGGCGTTGGCTTGGCCAGTCTTAATTCAAACAGGGGAAGGGGAGGCCATTTGGCAAAACTCGGCCTGGCAAACTCAACTGGGGCCTGGGGGCATTGCCTTGAACGTAGATCGGCAGGGGAGCCGGCCTGGGTTGAACCTCAATGCGACCTATGGCAGCCGCTGGCAGTTCTATCCCTTGCCCCTCAGTAGTCATCATGGGATCTTAGCCTCGACTCACATCTTAAAAACCCAGCCAGAACTCTTACCTGCCTTATGTCTAACGGGCCTGGGGCAGTCGCTGGTGAATAGTCTTGAGATCGCCACCGCCGCCTCTGTCACCCTTTGGCTAGTCCTCGGCCTGGAAATTCCCCACCTAGAACCCTGGACAGAGGAACTAAATGCCAACCTGACCGCCCTGCGGCAACGTTATCAATACCAACAAAAGTTTTTATCTGCCCTCAATCACGAGCTAAAAAACCCAGTCACTAGCCTCCTCAGCCTGACCCAACTGCTACTGCAATCTGATCCAGAGCATGGGGAGTTGCGCCAACAGGATTGCCTAGCATTGATGGAGCGGGCCAGTCGTCAACTGAGTTTTTTGCTGAATCAGTGGTTAGAGTTAACGGAGGCGGCCCAAGGGAATGTGGATTTAACCTGGGAACCCCTAGCTTTACGGCTCCTTGTTCACCAGGCCCAGGAATGGCTGATTCAACAGTTACCCAGTTTTGGCGGTGGCTTAACGGCTGCGGAACTTGGCCAACGTTTTGAGCACTTTCACATAGAAATACCCCCTGGCTTGACCCATCTTTCTGGGGATCGGTTACGACTGCGGCAGAGTTGTGGCTATCTCTTGATGGTGTTGGCTGGTCTGGGGCAAGGGAATTTAGACAGTCCACAGGGGGAGGATTGGGGCTGCCGGGTCAAACAATGGCCGGGCTGGCAAGAGTTGCAGTTTTGGCAAACCGGTCGGGGGATTCCGATCACGGAACAATGTCACTTACTCGATGCAATGCCTGAGGCAGGGACATCGGGGGCCGGGGTTGGCCTGGGGATCATCTTATCCCGACAATTCATTCGCCTCCACGGGGGAGAACTATCCTTTTGGGCTAAAGATGGGGCTGCTGGGGCTGGCCTGGAATTTAGTCTCTTGTTTCCGGTCAATTTGGAGCATCAGGGGCAGTTGATTTTGCTCTATGGCCATGACCCGGCCTGGCTGCGACAACTCTCAGATTATTGGGCGGGCCTGGGTTATGCAACGGCTATTGCTCGGCAAGATTTAGAACTTCTGGATAAAAGTCGCCAACTCCGACCCCAGGCCATTGTTTTGGAACCCCAACTCTATCAGTCCGGTGGGCAACATCTCTTCTTAGCCAGCCTGCGGAATCTTTTAACCGCAATGGCGGAAACTGCCAAAATCCCCTTAATTTCTTGGAGTCAAGGGAGCGTCCCAGAACCCCATCCCGGTGTGTATCTCCTCACTGAACCAGAAGATTTGTCTGGATTAGCCGCCTTGATTAACCAACTGGCGACGGTAAAATTTCCGAGCAGTTCCCCTCCGCTCACCCCGGTTAAATCCTTACCCGTGAAGACCTCAGCACCAACAACGGTCTTAACTGTTTTGCGTCTGGGGGCGACCCATGCCTTTACGCCTCAACTCCACCGATTTCTAGAGGCAACGGATCTGGAACAAGGGCAACTTTTAGCTGAAATTTGGCAGCCGGATATTTTACTTTGGGACTTACCCCTCCCAACAGGCCTGAACGAACTGACAACCTTACCGGACTATCCCCTGTTATCCCGTTTACCCTTAGTCACCTTGGATGAGCAAATCACGCGCCAAGCCTATCAAATTCCCGGTGTGGCGGTTTATCCCTGTTTAGATGTGGCGTTGCTGGGGCAGGTGATTGAGCGGGCCTGGAGACATTCGATAATCTGACAGAGTTCCTGCTCAAAGGTAATTTGGGCCCGATTGGTGCGCCCGCCGAAATACAGGGTTTCCCCTTGGACCAGGCCCCAGGTTTGAGAATGGGAGACGTAACTCATGATCACCCCCGCCATCAAGAGGGCAAACCCCAAATAGAACAGAGGAATCCCCGGATCCGCTTTAATTTGTAAGCCCGTACTACCCAGAATTTCCTCAATAGTCAAGGTCACGCCATTAATTTCTTGACTAACCCCGGCTCGTAAGCTGGTCAGGAATTTACCATCGGTGTCATAAACCAGCAGAGTTCCCTGTAAATCTCGGGCAATTAAGGAAATTCCAGCACTCAAATCAGTCTTGGTCGGAATCCAAGTGCCCCAAAGCCGCCCTTTGCCCCCCGTATCCAGTTGAGCCATGGGAAGTTGTAAGACGGGGCTTTGGTTAATCCGAAACCGCACGCCGCCAATTGACCAATCGGCCTGGTAAAGGCTGACACCGTGATATTTTAGGGGTTGGTTGACATGAATCGTATCCCGCTTAACTTCTGCGCCCTGCTGATCGAGAACCGACAAATCGGAATAAAACTGATCAATTTCCCCAGCAGTATCGTAGTTAATCCAAAAGCGATTTACCCGGACTGACCAATCTTGAGGCGCATGGGAAAAGGGCCCGGCCTGGATCAGATGGGCAATGTTAAATGTATTCCCGCTGAGGATTAACTCCTGAGCCATAAATCCAGTCAAGGAGCCGACAATTCCCCCCAACAGGATCAAAATCATACTGGCATGGACAATAATCGGCCCAATCCGTCCGGCTAGGCCCTTGCGTGCATAGAGACGATCATCGGCCTGGAACACCTTATAGCCCTTGGTGGCCAATATTTCCCCAATATCCCTTAGCTCAACTCCAGACAGTTCCGTACTTAAAGCTAGTTTTTGAAATTGCCGGGGCTGATCATAATATTTCCACCGTCTAGCGGCAGTAAGGGCTGGAAATTGGCGAGTAAAGGTACAGGCAGTTAAACTCGTCCCAAACAAAACCAGCAGGGCTAAATACCACCAGGTTTGATAGACGCGATCCAAGCCCAGAAATAAGAGGCGTTTTCCCGTTAAAAAACCAAAGAGGGCTGGACTTTCGGGATAGTTAGCAAAATAAAATTCCGGGGCCTGGCCCTGTTCGATCACAGTTCCGGCAATACTCAGCAGGGCAATCACCAACAGCAGGACAATCGCCAAGCGCAAATCGGCCAGCATCGGGAGAATGTCTTTTTTCCAGAGCTTGACCAACCAGGCCTGGGCGAGATGAAATTGATTGATTGATTGATTTTGTGCATCCATAATCTTAATTATCGGGCCTGATTTCGGCAATTTTCACGGTGGGAGGTTCTGGCACTGTTAGCGCAGATGGGAATGACCAAATGCCAATCAGTCAGTGGGATTTCTAAAAATCGTGAAGGACATATACCCGGTATCCATCAAAATATGTTCATAAATTCCCTCAGCAATAATTTCATCTGTAACTTTTTTGATCGGTGAGTTATTAATTCCTTGGGCATCATACCAACCATAGTAATCATGGAGAATAAAATAGCCACCGGGCCTGAGTATCCACGGCACATAGTTATAAACATCTTCCTTACACCCCTCGTAACTGTGATCACCATCAATAAAAATCAAATCTACAGTTTCATTAATGGTGACTTGATCGGAGCGGGTGTTGATAAGTTCTACATAACTTGAAAGATTGGCTTTAGTGATTAATTCAGTTGCTTCTGTTGTTGGAAATGGATCAATTGAATATAATTTCCGAGTCTGAGGTTTTTCCAGTTCAGGATAGTTTATATCCGGTCGTTGTTTATGTTGCTGCGGCTCTTGCCAACCAATATCTAAGAACTTTAAGGCACTGGCCAAACAGAGGGTAGAAAATCCCTTAAACCGGCCAATTTCCACAATCCGATTTGCTTTGATACTGACTGCTAAGGAAAATAAACTCATGCCCAAACCAAATTCTGATCCCCCCGCTGATAGGGCTGAACGCATCAAACCAAAGAAATCACCAAAGTACCCATCCATGGCCTGGAAGTTTTCGGGTAAATGTTCGGTGGACATCAACTGTTCAACACTTTTATTAGTCATTATTTTTAAAAAAATGACATTTCACTGCATCTTTAACCATCATTTTCAGCGTTTCCAAATCATTAGCTTGGGTGAAGATCGACTCTCCTACGGCACAGGCAACATAGCCACCTTCAATATCTTCCTCAACAACGAAAATATTTTCTTGAACCTTGCGAGAGGGTAGAATTGTTTTTCAGATGTCATGATGTTTAAACCTATTGAATCGGACAAAACAAAGGCCTTATTCTTTTGATTCAGCTTGTATCCTTATAAGCATAAATTAACTGCTGGACAAAATTTGGCTAATCACTTCCTCCGGCTCCATTGAGACAACTTGAACACTGCTGCTATTCCGGCCACAGGGAATTTGATCAATGGTCATTCGCCGCCACCGCTCCCGATTCGTGACCAGGCCCACCTCAGGCACTTCTGCACCAATTGGGGGGGAAACCGCCACCAGACCTGCTAAATAATCTTGAGGATTGGTAAACTTAAGGGTCATTGTTCCCAGTTGTCCCAGTTGGATTGGCCGCACCTCATTCAAGGAAATTTGTTTGGCATACCCTTGGGCTGTTACCAGCAGCAGATTAGTTGTCTCTGAAGTGGCAATTGCGCCAATAATTCGCTCCTGAGTGCCCAACTTAAAGGCCGCAATCCCGGCACTGGCCCGATTCATGATCGGTATGGTTTCCCCTTGAAAGCGTAAAATTCGACTGGTAGAGGTGGCGACAATGAGGGTTTGGGTTGGCAGCATCGGAATTACCCAGGCCAAGGCATCATCGTCTTTTAATTTGATTAACTGCAATGCCCGTTGATTCATGCTAGTAAGTTCGGTGGCTGGAATTCGCTTGACCCTGGCCTGGTGGGTAATCAGGACAAAATCAGGGTAATTTTCCGGGGCATCGGTGGCTGGCTCTAACCAAACTTGAAGGAGTTGTTCCCCTTGGGCTGAGGTGGGTAAGAGGGTTTGCAGCGGTTGACCTTTTTGGTTGCGCTCAGTGAGGGGAATTTGGGCCACGGGAACACTATAGGCTTTGCCATTGCTGCCAACTAAATAAAGGGTGTTTTGACGTTGACTGGGGGCCTGGAACATTGGATAGTCTTTTTTGGCCTCTTGCCATTGCTCCTTGGCCTGGGGGGGAATCACAAAACTATTCCGGGCCAGGGAGGTTAAACAGCGGCCATAGCCTTTTTGACTCACTTCCACCATGACGGGCAGATCGGGATTGATGTCAATTTCTGCGGTGGTTAGGGTTGGCAGGCTTGGCACATCAGTCAGTATCTGCGTCCGGCGGGGATCTGCAAATTGCCGTTTGAGGTGGCGCAGTTCTTTTTTCAGGGCTTTGAGGAGTTCATGGCGGCTACCAAGGAGGGTTTGCAATTCCTGGATGCGCTGGCTAAGGTCTTGAAATTCCCGTTCTAAATTCTCCCGTTCCAGGCCAGTTAAGCGTCTCAAGGGCATCGCTAAAATCGCATCGGCTTGACGGTCGCTTAAGTCAAATTCCTCTTGAAGGTTAATTTTTGCAGTGGGGCCATCGGGGGCCTGGCGGAGGAGATCAATCAACCGATCCAAGCCATTCAAGCCCGCCAATAAACCCTCAACAATATGACTGCGGGCCTGGGCCTGATCCAGTTCGTGTTGATAGCGGCGGCTAAGGGTTTCTTCCCGAAATTTCAGAAATTCTTGTAATAATTCTACCAGCGAAAGTTGCCGGGGTTGACCGTTGACGATGGCCAGGAGAATCACACCAAAATTACTTTGTAGGGCCGTTTGCCGATATAACTGCTCAAGGACTTTTTGAGGATGCCCTTCCCGTTTCAGTTCAATTACCACCCGCATTCCGTCCCGATCACTTTCGTCCCGCAGATCGGCAATGCCCTCTAAACGCCCTTGGTTACTCAGATCGGCAATTTTTTCAATCCAGGCCGCCTTATTGACTTGAAAGGGGAGTTCGGTCACGATAATCGCACTGCGCCGTAGAGCCTTGCTCGTTCGTAGATGCCGCCCCCGGCCGGGTTGAATTTCCTCAATTTGAGCTACCCCCCGCATCGTGACTAGGCCGCGCCCCGTTTCATAGGCCTGGATAATTCCTTTCGTATCAATAATCTGCCCGCCGGTGGGAAAGTCAGGGCCGGGGAGATGCTGCATCAGATCTGGTAAAGAAATCTCGGGCCGGTCAATCAGAGCAATCAGGGCATCCACCACTTCATTCAGGTTATGGGGCGGAATATTTGTTGCCATTCCCACCGCGATGCCTGAAGAGCCATTCAAGAGCAAAATCGGTAACTGGGCCGGGAGGACAAGGGGTTCCTGTTGGGAATTGTCAAAGTTGGGGGCAAAATCCACGGTTGCCAGGCCCACTTCCGTCAACATGGCCGTATTGGCAATGGGGGCTAACCGAGTTTCTGTGTAACGCATGGCCGCGGGCGGGTCATCATCAACAGAGCCAAAATTGCCATGGCCGTCTAAGAGGGGATAGCGACTACTAAAGGTTTGGACCAACCGCACCAGGGCATCGTAAACCGACTGATCACCGTGGGGATGATATTTACCGAGCACGTCCCCAACAACACGGGCACATTTGCGATAGGGCCGATCCGGTGTTAAGCCCAACTCATACATGGCATATAAAATTCGCCGATGCACTGGTTTTAGCCCGTCCCGCACATCCGGTAAAGCCCGCCCGATAATCACACTCATGGCGTATTCAAGGTAGGACTGTTGCATTTCGGTGTGCAAAGCCGTCGGGATAATATTACCCTCGCTTAATAAATTGAGTTGCTCTGCCATGAACGCCAATCCTTTTACCAGGTCTAAACATCGTTACAGTAATCGGCTCTGGTCTCTAGGCGCAAGTTGGCCTGGATTTACCACACTCAATCTTGCCCAAAGCTCATGAAATCCGAGAGCCAGATTTGGTCATATTGTAGGCTTCATGGGATAAAACTTCCTTGGGAGCAATGTCGTTACCTGTATCTTGACAAATCATCCGGTAGTGATGGGTGATGGGAATACTGATGATGTTGCGATTATAGCTGAGGCGTTTACCTCCAAATTCCAGATAACTAGCCCCCTGATCTAATCGAGTGATAATGTGCGGGCCTTGATCACAATCGGCTTGGGAAATCCACTACATCCTCAGCAAATGTCGCTAACCAGGCCTGCTTTTCTTCTTTTTTAATCCCTAATTCGGCTAAATGCTGTTGACGTTGGATATCCCTCTGCTGACAAAGATGACAGGATTGGCTAAAGCCTTTGTGACCACAGGGGAATACCTTTTTCCGTTTGGGCATCAGGAGTCTGCCTTTTCCATCGGGACGAGGAGCAACTGGTTTCCACTCCAGGCCTGGCATGGGAGAAAATGAAGCTATGAAGCAGAAAAATATTTGGTTTTGGCTGGTGGCCTGGCTGGGGATTCTGACGGATCGCCTCTCGAAATGGTGGGTGATCACTGTGTTTGATCTAACCAGTCCGCCCGAATCTATCCCAATTTGGCCAGGAATATTTCATTTTACCTATGTGACTAACTCCGGGGCCGCCTTTAGTCTCTTTGCCAATGGCAGTGGTTGGTTGCGCTGGTTGTCTTTGGGGGTCAGCCTGGGCCTGGTTGCCTATGGAATTTGGGGGCCGCGCTTAGGGCGTTGGGAGCAGTTCGGATATGGGTTTCTCTTGGCTGGGGCCTTGGGCAATGGGGTGGATCGGCTCTTAACGGGGGAAGTCGTTGATTTTTTAGATTTCCGGCTGATTCGGTTTCCCATTTTTAATCTGGCAGATGTTTGGATTAACCTTGGTGTGGCCTGTTTGTTGATTGGCATCTGGCGAGCTTCCCAGCCCCGGGCCCATCCCTAGGAATTGTTTTTGTTCAGGAAAGACCCCTTGATCTGTTGCCAATTGATCTTAGGTAAAAAGTAAATCAAGAATGCCACCTGAGCCGTAAAAACCCAGCCATAGTAGCGAAAAATGAGATTAAAATCCCACTGGGCTTCGTAACTGAGACTGGCAATAGTCCACAGGAAAATAATCCCAGGCAGGGTCAGCCGCTTCAATAGTTTGGCGGGATTGCGGCTAATGGAGCTAAGGGGTTTGACGTTCATGGAGCTAAGTTCCTTCCTGAGAATTACACCGTTGTGAGCGTGAATGTTGCCTAAATGGACTCAGTCAAGAAACATTTGGAAATCGTGAACTGAGAATTTCCTGGGTATTAAGGGAAGCAAGAACCGCTATTGTTGTTGATTGTAGCAAGGCAGAATTTCTGGGAACCCCGGCCCGTTTTTTTGTCATGGTTAGTAACAATCTCCCTTGCATGACTCACCCCCAAGGAATTTAACCGCCGTCCTATGGTTTCCATTGCCCGCAAAAACCTCTTTGAAGACTTTCCTCGCTTTATGGTCGCCCAGGCCGGGATTATGTTTGCGGTGGCCTTAGTGACGGTGCAGACGGGCCTGTTGGAGGGATTTACCAAGTCATCCAGTTTATTAATTGATGGGGTGAAAGCAGATCTCTGGGTGGCTTCCAAAAGTATGCGTTTTTTTGATCTCACCCTACCCTTGCCCTACAGTCGTGTTGCCACCATCCAACAATTACCAGAGGTTGTGCGGGCCGAGCCATTGATTATTCAAAGCGGTATCTGGCAACGGTTGAGTTCCAGTGATATTGCCCCCGTGCGAGTGATTGGATTTGACCCGAAAGGAGAGTTATTTCAACCCTGGAATATTCAAACGGGTTCCCTGGAGGATTTAGAACGTCCCAATACAGCCTTTATTGACCGGATTGATGCAACTGGCCTGGGGATTACGGCGGTGGGCCAAGGGGCCGCCTTAAATGGGCAGCGATTATTGGTGAAGGGGATGACGGTGGGAGTCCGGTCGTTGGTGGCGAGTCCCTATGTGTTTATGTCCACTGAAAATGCCAATCTCTATACCAATCTCGTCCAAATTCCCGGCCAACTGCCCCTCAATGCAGCCCCGCCCCTGGCCCCCGACTCTCCCATTAGCTATGTGCTGGTACAGGTTGTGCCCGGTACGGATCTAGCGGCCCTAAAAACTAAGCTGGCAGACGCAATTCCCAATAGTCGGATATTGACCCAGGCCGAGATGTCCAAAGTTACCCAAGTCTATTGGCGCAGTAGTACGGGAGTCGGGTTTATCCTGGGCCTGGGGGCGATTGTCGGCATTGTGGTGGGTACGGTGGTAGTGGGGCAAATCCTCTATGCCTCTGTGGCGGATCATCTGAAGGAATATGGAACCCTCAAAGCCATGGGGGCCAGTGATCGCTATCTCTATCGGGTGATCCTTGAGCAGGCCCTGTGGATGGCAGTGTTGGGCTACTTACCCGGCCTGGGGTTAGCCATGGGCTTAGGCAGTTGGACGATGCAAACTCGGGCAATTCAGATTTTAGTTAGCCCCACCTCCGCTGCGGTTATTTTTGGGGTAACGGTGGCCATGTGTAGTGGGGCTGCAGTCTTTGCAATTCAAAAAGTGACTCGGTTGGATCCAGCTATGGTCTTTAAATCCTAAACTCCCGTTGTGATAGGTTGCTGCTAAAGTCTTGTTCATTGGCCAGTTCTCCAGTCCATTACACCAACATTGTCTTCAGCAGTTGAATGTTGTCCCTAATATTCGCGCCCGAAGTTTGTAAGGCAGTTAATTCTTCCCCAATTAAAGGCAGTTCAATAACCTGTTCAACCCCCCTAGCTCCCAGTTTAATCGGGACACCCATGCAAACGTCTGTCAGACCATATTCCCCTTCTAAATAAACTGAGGCGGGGAGAATCCGGTGTTGATCCGCTAAAATTGCGGCCACCATTTCGGCTGTGGCAGCGGCAGGGGCATAGTAGGCACTTCCCGATTTCAAGAAGCTAACAATTTCGGCTCCCCCATTCCGAGTTCGGTCTATCAGGGGGGCAATAACGCTCAGGGGCAATAATTCCGGTAAAGGAATGCCATTGACCGTGGTATGGCGGGGCAGTGGAACCATTAAATCCCCATGACCCCCCAACACCATGGCCCTGATGTCACGGACACTGATGCCCATTTCTGCCGCAATAAAACTGGCAAACCGGGCCGAGTCTAAGATCCCCGCCATTCCCAAAACCCGTTCTTTTTCCAGGCCACTGACTTGCCAGGCCAGGTGGGTCATCACATCTAAGGGGTTGGTGACAACAATTAAAACAGCATTGGGAGCCTGGTTGATGGCTTTGATGGTAATTTCTTGAACCAGTTGGCCATTGATTTTGAGTAAATCTTCCCGACTCATGCCCGGTTTACGAGGGAACCCAGCCGTGAGCACGACAATATCTACCCCCGCTAAATCCCCATAGCTTTCAGTCCCGAGGATGGTGGAATGATTGCCGCTGATGGCCTGGGCCTGGTTTAAGTCGAGGGCAAGCCCTTGGGTCCGGCCGGGGATGACATCCAACAGCACAACTTGGGCTAGATCCAGTTCCAGAATCCGGCGCGCTAGGGTACTGCCAACATTGCCGGCCCCAATGATCCCAACCCTGGCCTGCCGCCCAACCACTTATTTGCCAGCTTCCACTTGATCGAGGCGTAACCAGATGGTCGGAGTTGGGACTGGAAATTTAATTTGGGCATAGTCGTCTTTGATATCCACAATTTCTCCCCGTCCCTCAAAAATATAGCTGGGAAAGCGGGGGTCACTGGCCTGGCTCTCAAGGCTGTTGGTCAGTTTCTCGGCAATAACTTGGACAAAATCACCTTTTTTTACAGTCATAGGGCTTCCGACTCAGGGACTAAAAGAACTATGTTGTTATCTTACGCAACGGCCTGGGGTAATTGAACGAGGGCTTGATCAGGTTTGATTATGACTTGGTTGAGTTTTTTTGTTCCCACCGCCAGAGACTAATCATCAGGGCAATCACCCCCAGTTGGAGAGCAAAGTTTCCTAATAGTTCTTGATCGGCCTGGCCAGCAATCAATTTCAGTAAAAAAATCATCGCCCCAATCAGTCCCGAGGCGGCAAAAACCAAATACATGACTTGGCGTAATCCTCGGTAGGGGGCCTGGGCTTCTTTGAGGAGACGTTGGCGAAATTCAGCTTCGGCGCGGGTTTGGGGAGTCTTGGGATTCATGGGGTTATTTTAGCTAACCATAACCATGTTCCGCCAGAAACTCAAGGGTAATTAAATCATGGCCATAGTTAGAGTTTGGTGGTTCTGTGTCTCGATGGGGTTGGAGGAACTTGGCGGCATATTTTCCCAGCAGATCCGCCTCAAGATTCACAGGTGAGCCAAGGGATAAATCTTTTAAGTTCGTGGCCTGGTAGGTGTGGGGAATCACAGCAACGGTAAATACGCTCCCACTGGGATCACAATTTGCCACGGTTAAACTAATGCCGTTAATCGCAATACTGCCTTTGGGGACAATATACGCGGCCACACTCTTGGGGGCCTGGAAACTCAATTCCCAACTGGCTTCTGAGTCTTCAACTTGAGTCAGTGTGCCCACCCCATCCACATGACCACTGACAAAATGTCCGCCTACTTTATCTCCAACCCTTAAGGCCGGTTCTAAGTTCACTGGGGCCTGGGTCTGGGCAATGTTTTTCAAATTAGAGCGGGATAGGGTTTCGGGGGAGACGGTGACGGTAAAGGATTGGGCATCATAGGTTTCGACAGTTAAACAAATCCCATTCACGGCAATACTGTCGCCAATTTCTACAGCTTTTAAGAATTGACAGTTAGGACAATGGACTTTGAGTTGGGAGGCTGAGGTGAGGGAAATGGTTCCCAGGCCTTGAATCAATCCGGTAAACATCTAATACTTCCGTTCTTGGGGGGGGAATAAACTCAGATTCACGGGGACATATTCCAGTTGCACACCCGCTTGGGAGTAGTAGGCAAAGGTATGTTTGAGGAATTTTTCATCATCTCGATTGGGGTAGTCTTCCCGAGCATGGGCGCCGCGGCTTTCTTGACGGTTTAAGGCTCCAGTTAAGATCATCTCGCCAACAATAATTAGGCTTTGTAACTCAAGGGCTTCCGTAATTTCCGTATTCCAAACTAAGCCGGCATCATCCAAGCGAATTTGCTCGGCTTTGGCCTGGAGGGCTTGGAGTTGTTTGAATCCTTCTGCCATCAGTTCTGCCGTCCGAAACACGCCACAATGCTCGGTTAGACAGTCCTGCACCTGTTGGCGAATCTCGGCAATCCGATAGGGGCCATTTTTTTGGCGTAGGTTGTCTAACTGGGCCTGGGCAGTTTGATAGTAGGGTTGGGCATATAGTTCCGGGAGTTTCGCGGTTTGGAGATAGTTGGCAATCGCTGCCCCTGTCCGCCGGCCATAAACCACACATTCCAAGAGGGAGTTACTGCCCAAACGATTGGCCCCATGGACTGAAACACAGGAGGTTTCCCCGGCCGCAAAAAAGCCCGTGACAATTTGATCCGCGCCCGATTTAACTTGCCCGTGAGTCGTGACCGGAATTCCGCCCATGGAGTAATGCACAGTCGGCCGTACCGGAATTGGCTCCACCACAGCATCCACACCTGCCAGCCGATGAGACTCCTCCCAACAAAATGGCACCCGACTCATAATTTTTTCCCGCCCCATGTGGCGCAAATCCAGATAGACAAACGGCCCACCTGCTGATCCATCTTTGTTTGCCCCCCGGCCGGCCCGAATTTCGGTGGCAATCGCGCGTGAGGTAATATCCCTGGGGGCCAATTCCATCCGACTTGGGGCATAGCGGGCCATGAACCGTTCTCCCTCGGCGTTGATTAAGTAAGCCCCTTCACCGCGGACAGCCTCGGAAATCAAAACTCCGGCCGGATATAACCCCGTGGGATGAAACTGCACAAATTCCATGTCTTCCAGGGGTAACCCTGCCATTGCTGTCATCGCCAGGCCATCCCCTGTAGAGGCATAGTCATTGGATGTGGTGTTAAAGACCCGCCCATAGCCGCCTGTGGCAAACATCACCGCCTTAGCCCGAATCACCTGAATTGAACCTGTCCGAATGTGATAGAGCACGACCCCCTTGGCCTGGTTATCCTCCAAGATTAGGCGCATCACATACCACTCTTCATAAAACTGCACCCCGTACTTGAGGAGATTGCAATAAAGCTCATGGAGAATGGCATGGCCGGTTTTGTCGGCGGCGTAACAGGTGCGATTGTGACTATGGCCGCCAAAGGCGCGCTGGGCGATGCGACCATCGGGTAAACGGGAAAATAACACGCCCAAATGCTCTAGATCTATAACCACATCGGGGGCTTCTTGGGTCAAAATCGCCACCGCATCTTGATCCGCTAGAAAGTCAGAACCCTTGACCGTATCGAAGGCGTGGGCTTCCCAGGTATCGGTATCATCCACATTTTTCAGGGTGGCGGCAATTCCCCCCTGGGCGGCAACGGAATGGGATCGGATCGGATGGGTTTTAGCGATCAGGGCAATATTGACATCCGGCAATTTCCGACAGAGTTCCAAGGCCGCTCGACAGCCCGCCAGGCCCCCTCCGACAATCACTACATCATGATCTTGGCCAGGGAGAGTCGGATTCGCCATGATTAGCCCAGGAACCTTAAAAAGACTTACTTCTTGATTCTATCGGCTGATCTCTTGGGGATAGGTTGCAATTGGTTAAGATGTAATCAGTCTGCCTCTTGTTAAATTCCTTTCCCCTCTTTCCTATGTCTCGCCTCCATTACCTCCGTCATGTTCCCTTTGAAGGCCCAGGAAATATTGCTAAATGGGCAGAAAGCCGGGGCTATTCCTTAACAGGCACTCATCTGGATCAAAATGACCCCTTGCCGGGCCTGGACAGTTTTGATTGGCTGGTGGTGATGGGTGGCCCGATGAATGTGGATCAAGAAGCCGACTATCCTTGGTTGGCAGTAGAAAAGGCTTTTATCCTCAGCGCAATTGATCGGGGCAAAACGGTTCTGGGAGTTTGTTTAGGGGCACAGTTGATCGCCTCTGTCTTGGGTGGTGTGGTTTACCCAGGCCCCGCCAAAGAAATTGGTTGGTTTCCGATTGAACTGACGGTGAAGGGTTTGCAATATCAACTGTTTCCCCCCGGCCGGGATCAATTTATGGTCTTTCATTGGCATGGGGATACCTTTACGATTCCCAGCGGGGCCTGGGCCTTGGCCAGTAGTAATGCCTGTGCCCAGCAAGGGTTTCTCTATAATCAGCGGGTTTTGGGTTTGCAATGCCATTTAGAATCTACCCAAGAGAGTATTCAAGCCTTATTAAATCATTGTGCTGATGAATTAGTTCCAGGAACCTACATTCAATCTGCCACAGCAATTCAAGCCCAATGTCAGTATTTACTAGAGTTAGAACAAACCCTATTTTATGTGTTAGACCAATTCGCAGAACTATCCGTCAACGCCCCATCTTTATTGGATTTGACCTGATAATGCAAAAATAATTCATCTCCAATTTGCTTGCTTTGAACTAACTGAAACCGGGGGGCATCTGCGACAGAAAAACCCAATCCCGCCACAGGAGTTGCAGCCATTGTTCCCCCTAAAACCAAAGGACAAAGCGTCACCCACCATTCATCAATCAAACCAGCCGCCAAAAGGGATGCAATTAAAACACCCCCCCCTAAAACAGCTAATTTCTTGATGCCCAGGCCATGGAGTTGTTCATAGGCCGCAACCAGATCAATTTGATCATCAGACGTGGTGGGAGAAAGAACCTGTGCAAAATTGTCTTGATCCAAATTGTCTTGATCTAACCAGGCCCTGGCTCCAGCTTTGGTTGTTAACAAATAACGGGGAATGGGTTGTTGAAAAAAGCGTAAATTCGGGTCAATTTTTCCAGACTGGGAACAGACAATTTGGATCGGTTGGGCAGATTTCCCTTGGGCTAGTCGGGCCTGGATTAGGAATTCCCGTTGGACGCGCATCGCTGTGCCACCGGATCTGAGGGTTGCTGCTCCAAAAATCACCCCATCGGCCTGGGCTACTAATGCTTCTAAATGGTCATAATCATGGCGGGAACCAAATAACTGATCTGGCCCACGCGCCGCCGCAATTTTGCCATCTAAACTCATCGCTAAAATGACCGTAGCCCAGGGGCGGGATTGGCACATGGTAAATATTCGTCTCGATATAATAATGCTAGACTCGAGGCGATTGGGTTTTATCCCCTCCCTTCAATCTTCCTTGTGAGAACTCCCCATGTCTAGTGCTGGCCGGCAAGCTCAACCTCCCTTAGAGTTTTTACCCCCGACCTACAATCCTGCCGTGCGCTGGGGATTTGCCCAACTGTTGCCCCTGTGGATGCGCTGGCAAATGGGCCTGGAGCAAATTGAAGGAGTTCATTTAGAGCGGCTTGTCCAGGCCTATGAACAGTTTCAACAGGGCCAGGCCCGGATTTTATTAGCCTTTCGCCATCCAAGTACCGATGATCCCCTCTGTATGGGCTATTTACTCTGGCATTTAGTCCCCCGCCAGGCCCGGCAAATGGGGATCAAGCTCAAGTATCCAATTCATAGTTATTTTCTTTATGACCGGGGGATTCCCCTATGGGCCGGGGATGGGGTGGGCTGGTTGTTTGGCAAATTGGGGGGCAGTTCCATCATGCGGGGGAAGTTGGATACCCAGGCCCTGCGCGCTGCCCGTGAGCTATTAGTCCAGGGTGAATTTCCCTTAGCGGCGGCCCCGGAAGGCGCAACCAATAATCAGAGTGAACTGGTTAGCCCTCTAGAACCCGGAATTGCCCAGATGGGATTTTGGTGTTTGGAAGATTTAGTCAAAGCTGGGCGGCCTGAAGAGGTGCTGATCATCCCAATTGGGATTCAATATTCCTTACTGAAACCAAGCTGGGATAAATTAGGGCAAGTTCTCAGGCAATTGGAAACCCAGTCTGGCTGTCAGCCCCCCACCCAAGCTCAGGATCCAGAAAGTCTATATCAGCGGCTCTTTCACCTAGCGACCCATCTCTTGAGCATTATTGAAAAATTTTATCTTGCCTCCTACCAGATCACAATGCCAGAATTACCCCCCTGTCAAGGTGCAAATCAAGAACTAGGCACACGCTTAAAACGGCTCCTGAATATTGTCTTGCAAGTTGCGGAGGAATTTTTTGGGATTAAACCTTCAGAAAACCTCGTGGATCGGTGTCGGAAAGTTGAACAGGCGGCCTGGGAGCGGATGTTTCGCCAAGACTTGGAGCAGTTGTCACCGGTTGAGCGCGGATTTGCCAATTGGTTAGTCCAAGAAGCAGAACTCCGACTCCGGCATATGCGATTGGCAGAACGATTTACCTCCATCACGGGGCAATATGTGCGTGAGAAAACTAGCCCCGACCGCTTTGCCGAAGTTTTATTTATCCTGGCCCGGACGCTGTGTTGGATTGAAGATAAACCCCAGCCCGATAGTTTATTCCTTGGCCCGCGCCGCGTTTGTTTAACCGTTGCCCCGGCAATTCCGCTGCGGGACTATTGGCCCAATTACCAAGAGAATCGTCGCCAGGCCCGCCAAATAGTCCAAACTGTGACGGCTAAAATTGGCCAAAGCTATGCAGAGATTATCGCCAGCCAAACTGATTGATAGCGTTATGCTTTTGAGCCGTAATTGGCATAAGTCAGGAAATTCTTTATGGGCGGTTCTTTTAATATTTTTACTCTCTCAGAACAGTCTGCCTCACGCCATAGCTTTGGGTTTAAGAATGGCCGGACTGTTCTAGGGGAGTTCCACATTCTTTGCAATGGGGAAGATAGGTATAGGTGGGTTGATGACAGTGGGGACAGTCTTGATATTGATGAAAACCGCAGTGGGGACAATGGGGATCTGCTAAGCGAATTTTCCGACCGCATTGGAGACAACGGCATTTTTGATAGCGATTGCTGGCCTGGGTCGCGGGATGAAAAAACAGTCGCTGCCCTAATTTAATTAACCCAAAACCCACGAGGGGAATTAAGAAAATATAGACATAGCTAACTAAAAATAAAAGTTGCCCAAACAGGGTCGTCACCAGGCCGAAAACAACTGAAAAGACTGCCCCAAATTGCAAGACCTCAAAGATTTTCAGAACTAGGGGAATCAAAAAGATAATAAATAAATGCCAACTAATCAGGGCTAACAGGCCAAATTGTCGCTGCCAGGCCCAGCCTTGTACCCAGCCCGCAATCCCAATTAAGGGAGCTAAAAAGAGGACTTGAAGGATTAATTGTTGGGTTGGATGCCAAAAGCGTGCCCTGTCATAGCCCTGTTGGACGGCCTGAAAAGCGGAATCTTCCTGGAGGAATTGAATAAATTTTTGACTGTTGGGTTGCTGGAGTAGGGTTTGCTGGAGTTGCTGAATATCTTGTTTCAGGGTTTGAATTTTTTCTTCATTGGCTTGTAGGGTTTGGCGGGCTTGGGCCGCGGCAACGGTATTAATGGATTGGGAGGGGGCCTGGCCGGCGATTTGCTCTAATAAAGTTGAGTCATATTCCTGGCGGATTTGGCGATTAGCAGCGGCAAGGGAATCGATGGCCTGTTCCTGTTGTTTAATCCGAGTCAGGGTATTACGGCTGCTGGGGGTAACCATGGCATCACGGCGAGCAGCATAGTCTAAGCAAACGGGGGAAAGTTGACCGAGGCGATCCTGGGCTTGGCGGCGATATTGCAACTCTAAAGAATCATTACTTGCGTTCTCTAGGGCAGTCCGAACTTGGGCAAAATCACGGTTGGGTTGGGACTCTGTGGTCTGCTCTCGATAGGCGTACCAGGCCGAGTAACAGGGATAGGCTTGACTTGGACTCAGGGGCCAACGTGCAATATCAGATAGCCCCGAAAAAACCTGCCAGAGAATGAAGATATCAATAACGATAATGATGCCCAGACTGAGTTTATTCAGGGGTTGGGCTTGCTGGCGGGGAGATTGGGCATAGAACCGCTGTATCCAGACCGTGAGGGTTTGGCGCATCCGGGAGACCATGATCAGGCATACCGTTAGAAAAAGGGACAGGCATGGCTTAAGTTTACAGTGGAGCTTTTCGCAAATTATCCATTGATGGCCCCTGGCCAGTCGTGAGCTATAAAATCAGCCTTGCCGCCTGGGTGGAGAGGGACAGCGCCGATGCAAATTTTATTTGTGATCTTTTTTGCCTTTTTGAGTGTTTGGATTGTTGAGCTAACGGTGCATTTGCCCTTGGATATTCTCAACTGGATTCATGTGCCCCAACTAATTTGGCTTGGGGTTTTGGTCGGGTTGTTGGCCTGGGTGCTGGGGGATTGAGGATTAAATCAAGGACTAGAGATTAATTCACCAACCTAGTCAAGGGCCTGGGGATCGGTTACGCTCTTAAGTCCACATCCTTACGTTTCTACCCTTGGCTCACTGTTGTCCATGTCTGCCCCTAGCTTGCTGTCCTCTGTTGCGGTCAACCTCAAAGCAACCCCCCGTTACCAGGCCTATCTGACGCTCCAAGCCATTGCCAAGGGAGCCTATGCCGATGTTGCCCTCAGTCGGGTTTTACATCAGTCGCCCTTAAGTGCTGTAGATCGGGGCCTGGTCACGGAATTGGTCTATGGCACAGTCCGGCGGCAACGCACCCTCGATGTTTTGATTGATCACCTGTGTCGGCAGCGGCAACAGCCCTTAAACCTGCGGTTAATTTTGCGCTTGGGTCTCTATCAGTTACGGTACTTGGGGCAAATTCCCGCCGCAGCGGCCGTGAATACCAGTGTGGAGTTGGCTAAGGGCTGTGGTCTGACGGGCCTGGCTGGAGTGGTGAATGGGGTCTTGCGGGCCTACTTACGGATCAGTCAAGATCGAGACCCTCTCCCTCCCGTGGCGGATCCCCTCCTCAATTTGGCTGTTCAAGAAAGTTTTCCCGATTGGATTGTCCAGGCCTGGGTGGGCCAATTGGATCTCCCGGAAACTACGGCTCTTTGCCAGTTTTTTAACCAGCCCCCCACCCTTGACCTGCGGGTTAATTCTCTCCAAGTCAGCCCCACAGAGGTTTTAGCGGCCCTGGCCAGTGCCAAAATCAAGGCTACCCCGATTGCCAACTTACCGGGGGGAATTCGTCTCGGGCCTGGCCTGGGGGCTATTGCCGCGTTGCCCGGTTATGACACAGGTTGGTGGTCTGTCCAAGATGCCGCGGCTCAACTTGTCACTCATTTACTGGATCCACAACCAGGGGAGACGATTATTGATGCCTGTGCAGCCCCTGGGGGAAAAACCACCCACATCGCTGAATTAATGCAGGATCGGGGTACGGTGATTGCCCTGGATCGGGTCGCCTCACGCCTCCGGAAACTGAAGCAAAATCAACAACGGCTCCAGTTAACCTGCCTCCAGGCCCAGTTGGCCGATAGTACCCAAGTGCAAACCATGTTACCCCTGGCCGACCGCGTCCTAGTTGATGCCCCCTGTTCCGGCCTGGGAACTCTCCACCGCCATGCCGATGCCCGTTGGCGACAAACCCCCACGACCCTGGCCCAATTAGTCAGCCTCCAGTCCCAACTCCTGCAAAATGCCGCAACCTGGGTTAAACCAGGGGGAATTATGGTCTATGCCACCTGTAGTTTGCATCCCGATGAAAATCAAGAGCAAATTGCGAATTTTCTCCAGACTCACCCCCATTGGCATATTGCCCCCTTACCGCCAACCTTTCCCCGCCCCGATCTCCAGTCGGCCCAAGGATGGCTCCAGGCCTGGCCCCAGCGCCAACAAATGGATGGATTTTTTATGGTGCGGTTGCAGCGCGATACCCCATGACCCCAGCCAAGGCCAATAGCAACACCAGGCCCATCAATCCGGCTAAGGGATTTCCACCCACCCCCGTTAACCACTCTGGAATACCCGCACTGGGCCGAAAAAGACCACCCACATTGACCCAGTAATAGCCCGCAACCAAACCCCCATGCAGTCCAATGGCCATTCCTAACCGCCGGCCCCAGGCCTGTTTGGCCCATCCCAAGCTCAAGCCGAGGAGAACCAGACCGAGAAATTGGGGAGCCGTCGCCAAAATGACCTCTAAGGGGCGAATAAAATGTAACGCCGCAAAGATCAGGGCCTGGATCAGCACGGCACTGTTGGGTTGATAGTCCAGTTCTAACTCCTGTTGCAGCCAGCCCCGAAAGAGCAATTCCTCCGCAAACCCTATCCCCAGGCCAACCAGTAGCCCCTCAGGCACAATCTTCAGGAAATGTCCCGAAAAGCCCTCAAAGCCGACCCAACCCAGGCCCCACTGGCTGCCAAAAAGAATCCCAATCAACCCCAGGCCCAGCAACCAGCCGAGGCCCGCTTCCCGTCCAAGTTGCCGGCTCAAGGGTAAGCCATAGAACCTGAAGGGCTGTTTTTGCCGATGAACCCGCTGTCCCCACTCCCGGAGGAGGAGGATAAACAGACTGTAAAGCAGGCCCAGACTTAACCCACTCACGGGGCCAACCTCACCCCAAATTAGATAGAAGGGAATTGCCCAAGGGAGCCAGAGGGCCAACAATGTCAACAAAAACATACCCACCCGGGCCGCGGCTGGGAGGCGGGCCAATGGTTGGGGCCGGGCCTGGGAATACTTATTCGTCCGGTTCAATGGTACTTGTCAATCCAGCCATTTTCAGAGCTTCACAATAAAACTCAGCATGTTCCAAGGCACAGGTAATCACGAGGGCCACACCATTGGTATGGGCTTCCATCATGATGTCCACGGCCTGGGGTTGGGTCAGACTGGGGACTGTTTTCAGCAGGGTTTCCACCACATGTTCCATTGAATTAAAGTCATCGTTATGGAGCAACACCCGATAACGGGGCGCAAGTTTCCGAACTGTAGATGTTTTTTCAATGGTTTGCACAGACATAATGACTGGGCCTCGCGATCCTGGCACTTTCTAATAATTTTGACGGTGACTTTAGTTTAGCCTAGCTCACTTTACAATCTGTAATATCCCCCTGCGCCAATTACTCTTGAGGCCGAGCCATGACTGCAACCACTCCTCCCCTAGCCCCAAGTATCACCCTGCCAGCGGTCGTCATTTATGATGGCAACTGTAATTTCTGTGTCACCTTTGTCAAACTGTTGGAGCAATGGGATCAGGGGCAACGCTTTGTTTATGTTCCAATGCAGGATGAAGCCACCCTAGCCCAATGGCACATCACCCCAGCAGCTTGCCAGGCCGGCATGATTTTGTTGGATCCGGCTCATCCCCAAGCCTATGTTCAAGGGAGTGCTGCGGCTGAGGAAATTACCCGTTTATTACCTGGTGGAAATGGTTTAATTGCGGCCTATCGAAATTGGGCCACCCTCAAGGGCCTGGGAGATGCAACCTACGCCACCCTCCGCGATCACCGCTATGCCTGGTTTGGGGGCCGCAGTCAGACCTATAGATCTCCCTATCCCGCCCCGGCCTGTGGGGGAAATTGCTCACCGATTACAGCCGTGTCATCTGGCCCAGATCAACCTTCACCCAGCCCAACCTCTCCCCAGCCCTTTGACGATGAACTACCGCCAGAGTAAGTAGAGCAATCCCTGTTCACCGACTAATAATTCCCGCAATAGACTAATAATCGCCACCCAAATCACCGGGCTAATATCCACACCACCAATGGGAGGAATAATTTTCCGGGTCGGGACTAAAAAAGGTTCCGTTGGTGTCGCAACCCAATTAAAGGGAAATTGTCCCAAGTTGGCCTGGGGATACCAGGTTAAAACGATGCGTAAAATAAACAACAACGTCAACAGCCCCAAGACCAGGCCCAGACCCAAGTTAATCCATTCAAGTGGCTGCATTGTCAAACCCATGCCCTAGAGTAACTTTTCTGATCTTATCCCCTTCTTATCGCCTCGGATAGTTTTCAATAGAGGGGCCTGAATCAATCGCCGAGGGGGTTCAATGGCTACTCTGCACCGTGGCCATTGTCCAGTGGAGGCCGCAAAACTGGAGAGTAAACAGCCTGCTTCTTCACCTTGCCAGTGCCTTCAGTTGGGGTCATGGTGTTCCTAAGCATCCTCCTTGAGAATGTCGGCCAAAGCCGCCTGGGCATCGGGAAACTTGAACCTAAAACCCACTGCTTGGAGCCGTTGGGGTAAAACCTGTTGTCCTTCTAGAACAACCTGGGCCGCTTCCCCTAAGAGTAACTCCAAGACAAAATCCGGCACGGGTAGCCAAGAGGGCCGCCCCATTACTTGCCCCAGAGTTTGACAAAAATCCGTCATCCGTTGCGGGGTAGGGGCCGTGGCATTGTAGATTCCTGCCATTTGCCCATCCTGAAGGGCCTGGAGCATGATGTTTACTAAATCATCTTGATGAATCCAAGAAAACCATTGTCGCCCTGAACCAATGGGGCCACCCGCAAACAGCTTGAAGGTGGGTAACATCTGCCCCAATGCCCCCCCCAGGCCCAGGACAATCCCAAAGCGTAAAATTACCAATCGGGTTCCCAATGCGCTAACTTTTGCGGCTTCCATTTCCCAGGCCTGGCAGACCGAGGCTAGAAAATCCTGGCCGGCTGGACTCGTTTCCGTGAAGGTGGCTGTTTCGCTGGTTCCGTAATAGCCAATGGCCGAGGTACTAATCAAAACTGGTGGCCGGGGATTGGCCTGGGCAATAGCTTCGACAAGTTTTGCAGTCCCGACTTGACGGCTATTGAGAATTTCTTGCTTACGGGCTGGAGTCCAACGACCTTGGGCCAAGGGTTCACCGGCTAAATTAATCACCGCATCACAACCCGCAATCGCCTGCTGCCAGGCCCCGGAGGTTTGGGGGGTATAGGCCACAACTTCCACTCGGGGAAATTGGGCTGTTGCTTTGACTGGATCCCGCGTTAACAATAAACAATCATCGCCCTGGGCCTGGAGTCGGGTGATTAGTCGGGTGCCAACGAGGCCAGTGCCGCCAGTAACTGCAATTTTCATAACATGGATGCCTGTGGTGGTGAAGAGATTACCCGCAACGGTCAAAGGAAAAGCCTTAACTGAGCTTCAACGCTGATGCCGGCACATCATCCCAAGTTTTCACGGTGCGTAAGCGGGTCAGCCAGCCAGCAGACTTTTGTTCTGGGGTCAGGTTTTCTTCAAAGGAGTGTTGACATTCCTCCCCTTGGGCCTGGTCACAGCAAGCAATACAGGCATAGAGTAACCCAGAGGGGTCTAGCTGTTCACACACCCAAATTGTTGTATCAGATAACTGCTCCATCCGGCCAATAAACTCCACAACAGCACAAGCCCAAACCTTTTTTATTGTAGGGACTGTCCTGCAAATTATGGGGTTCTGGCATAGTTCTGCACTATCCCCAAGCACAAGGTAATCCAGACCAAAATTAATCAAATAAGAATTAGTAGCAATAGTCATGATGAACTGCTATCATATTCTACGGAAAGTTACTAGGAGTAATTCGCAACTATGGACAAGTTGACCCGACGCGGCGTATTAGGGTTGGGTGCTGCGGCAACGGCATATTTAGCCCACGAACTCTATCGAGGTGGGTCAGGTTGGGATGAGGCTGATGCTGCTAATCCTCAGATTGCCCAAGCCAATCGGGTCCTCAACCTCTATTCGGCTCGCCACTACGACACGGACAAAGCCCTTTACACCGGATTTACCCAGGCGACTGGGATTCGCGTCAATGTGATTGAGGCTGAGGCGGACGCTTTAATCGAGCGGATCAGAAATGAAGGGGCCAACAGTCCGGCGGATGTGCTGATGACCGTAGATGCAGGTCGGTTGTGGCGGGCCCAAGAGCAAGGGGTGTTTCAGCCTATTCAGTCGGCGGTTTTGAATCGGGCTGTACCTGCCAATTTACGGGATCCCCAAGGCAACTGGTATGGACTATCCCGCCGGGCCCGGGTGTTGATTTACAACAAAGCTCGGGTTAAGCCCAGTCAACTCTCCACCTATGAAGCCCTTGTAAATCCCCAATGGCGAAAACAAGTTTTAACGCGATCATCTAGCAATGTTTATAGCCAATCTTTGACAGGAGCTCTCATTGCAATTCACGGTGTGCCGAAGGTTGAATCCTGGGCCAAAGGCTTAGTCGCCAACTTTGCCCGCTCTCCCCAAGGTGGTGATACAGATCAAATTCGGGCTGTTGCGGCAGGGATTGGTTCAGTGGCCATTGCTAACCATTACTATCTGGTCCGGTTAATGGAGTCGAGTAAGTCAGAGGATCGGGACGTGGCTGCCAAGGTCGGGCTGTTTTTCCCCAATCAAAAAGCTCAGGGAACCCATGTGAATATCTGCGGGGCTGGCGTTGCCAAGGGAGCACCAAACCGAGCGGCGGCAATTCGCTTTTTGGAATATCTCGTTAGCCCCAAAGCCCAGGCCATGTTTGCCCAAGGGAACTTTGAATTTCCAGTTGTCCGAGGTGTTCCGCTTTATCCTGCGGTCGCCAAGCTCGGAAATTTCAAAGCCGAAACCGTGAGTGCAGCCGTATTTGGCCGGAACAATCCTGAAGCACTGCGGTTAATGGATCGGGCTGGCTGGCGTTAGGGCCTTTCAGGGTAAAATCCCAAACTAGAACCCCTCGCATTTGGAAAATCTATGGCGGCATCAGTCCCTAGCCAATCGGTCTTGGAATCTTTAATTATCGCCCTGGAAAATGATAATAGTGGGGCTGTGGCTGATGCCCTAGGAACAGGCCTAGACCCGAATAGTGTCAATGCGGAGGGGATTCCCCTATTGGCGTTGGCCGCAGAGGTGGGCGCAGTGGAATCCGTGAAGCTACTATTAGCCGCTGGGGCAACTGTTGATCAAGGGGATGGGGATCATTGGACTCCCCTGATGGCAGCGGCCGGGGGCAATTACCTGGAGATTGTCGAACTCCTCTTGGGGGCTGGGGCTGATGTCAATGCTCAAACGAGCTTTGGATTAACCCCCCTAATGGCGGCCGCAGCTAAAGGACAATTGGCAACGACAGAGTTTCTCTTAAAAGCGGGGGCCAACCTGGGAGCGCGCGATCAAAATTCTTGGACAGCCTTGGTCTGGGCCTTGGAAGCAGGGCATACTGAAGTTGTCCAGGCCCTCAAGGCTGCCCGTGCCAAACTGGTGGGATGATTGCTGTTAACTTTCGTTTTTTCCTCATCTTGGCGTTGATTCCCCTCCTAGTTGCTGCCAAGAAGTCAGATGTCACGACCAATTGGATGGCGGTCTTTGCCGATTTGCTGTTAATGACCGGCCTGGTGGGCGTGGCTGTTGCCCTCGATCGATTGGTGTTGGGTCGGGGCTGGCAATCCCTGGAGCGGCTCCTGATTCAAAAAATTCATCCTAACCAGCGGGCCTGGCTGAAATTTGGTTCGGGGTTATTGCGCCAGGCCGGGCGAATTATTCTCTGGATTGCCTTAGTAACAACAATTATCCGTCTGAGTGTCGCCCTGCAACCCCTAGAGCAGCCCCTGGGGAATTTGGTTAGCTGGGCTGGGCTGGAAATTAGCCTGTTATTTAATCGCCCCCTCTTGGATTTGGGCCGCAATAAAATATCCCTAGGATTTTTAGTCCTACTGATTGTTCTGAGTGTGGCGGTTTTCTTTACCTCCCATTGGCTAAGCGAATGGTTTAAGCGCAGTGTTCTCCGCGGCCTGGAGGTTGAACGGGGGGCCCAAGAAACCATTACCCGGATCATTAGCTATTGCCTCACCTTAATTGGCTTGATGATTTTGCTCCAAACAGCCGGGCTGGATCTCAGTTCCCTGACGGTCGTTGCTGGGGTCTTGGGGATTGGGATTGGCTTTGGCCTCCAGAATTTAGCCAGTAATTTTGTCAGTGGCCTGGCGATTTTGATTGAACAACCAATTAAAGTTGGCGATTTTATTGAAGTTGATGGCCTATCAGGCACAGTCGAGAAGATTTCGATTCGCTCTACAGTCGTGCGCACCAATGATAGCCAATTTGTGATTGTCCCCAATAATCGTTTTATTGAACGAAATGTGATTAACTGGAGCTACCAAAGTCCCGAAAGTCGGCTCCATATTCCGGTCGGAGTTGCCTATGGGAGTAACACGGGCCAAGTTACAGAAGCTTTACTGAATGCGGCCCGGAAAGATTCCCGAATTTTGTTATATCCACCGCCCTGTGTCTGGTTTCGGGGCTTTGGTGATAACGCCTATCTGTTTGAACTGTTGGTGTGGATCAATCGCCCCCAAGACGCGGAACCGATTAGAAGTGCCTTGAATTTTTTGATTGAGCAGGAACTCCAACGCCAAGGGATCCAAATTCCTTTTCCCCAACGGGATATTTATTTACATGGACTTGAGGGTAGTTCTAAGAACTTGACCAGTGCCGTGCAAAAACTTCGCAACCAGGCCCCGGAAACCAGCCCAGCCACTCCAACCCGTCAACACCGGGAATTACGGAATATGCTCAGGAAGGTGAGTTATTTTGGCCAATGTACGGATCAGCAATTGGATTTACTCATTGAACAAGGCAAGCCTCGCACCTATCGCACTGGGACTGTCATTTTTCGCCCTGGAGATCCCAGCCATGAAATCTATTTGATCATTTCCGGCAGTGTAGAGATTCGTTCAGAACGATTAAACCAAAGTTTGGCCACCTGCCATGGGGGAGAAAGTTTTGGGGATGTCACCGTCTTAACTGGCATGGCCCGTCTATCTACTGTGATTGCGGTTGAGTCTTGTAATGTCTTTGTGATTAATTTGCAATCCTTAAAGAATCTCCTCCAAGAAGATCCCCAACTCGCCGAAAGTATTGCCAATGATTTATCAGCCCGGCAACAAGTCCTCCAAGAACTGGGGTTTATGAGTGAAGATGGAAATAATGACCGTCCTCTCCCTTCCTTTGCTTGGTTTCGTCAGCGTCTCCAGGCCCTCTTTAATGTCTAACCCTTCAGGCTCCCATTCTTATTGCCCCTGACGTTCCGATGACGATTTTGACTCCAGATTTTCAAATCCTAGACAGCAGCTTAGATCAACTCCAGGCCCGCAAGTCTCAATGGCCCAACGTGCCAATCCCAGCGCGAATTAGGATTATCCAGCAATTGATTCAGGGCATTACCGCAGTGGCTGAGGATTGGGCTAACACCAGTTGTCAGCTTAAAGGCATAGACCCCCATGGCAACCTGGCTGGAGAAGAGTGGACAACCGGCCCCGCGGCAATTCTGATTCAGCTCCAACAGTTAATTGTCACCCTCCAGGCCGAGGGCCAACCCCAACCTCCCCAATGGCGCACCGGCCCCCAAGGTCAGGATATTGCCCAAGTCTTACCGGCCAATTGGCAAGAGAAGTTTATTTGGTTTGGCTATCGGGCTGAAGTTTGGTTAGAGCCGGGCAAACCTCGGACTCAGGGGAAAATTTATCGCCAACCACCGGGGCCGGGGGGAGTAGCCTTAGTTTTGGGGGCCGGGAATATTAGCTCCATTGCCCCGTTAGATGTCCTGTATAAACTCTTCGCCGAAAACCAAGTTGTGATTCTGAAAATGAATCCCTTAAATGCAGCCTTGGGGCCATATCTGGAACGGGCCTGGCGGGCGTTGATCGAGGCCGGGTATCTGGCCATTGTCTATGGGGGGGCAGAAGTTGGGGACTATCTGTGTCAGCATCCCAGTGTTGAGTCCGTCCATATTACCGGTTCCCAGGCCACCCATGATCTGATTGTTTGGGGGAAAACAAAAGCCGAACAAACGGAAAATAAACAAAACCAAACCCCCCGCCTCCAAAAAACCATTACCTCCGAATTGGGCAATATTACCCCAGTGGTGCTTATCCCCGGGCAATGGTCAGCCTCCGAGTTGGAGTTCCAGGCCCGGCAAGTCGTGAGTTTATTAACCCATAATGCCAGTTTTAATTGTGTCGGCGCGCAAGTTTTGGTCATCAGTCAGGCCTGGCCCCAAAAACAGGAATTCCTGAGTCGCATCCAGCAAATTTTGGCCCAAACCCCGCAACGCAAGGCCTATTATCCTGGGGCCAAAGAACGTTATCACCACTTTTTAAGCCACTATCCCCAGGCCAAGGTGATCACCAGTCCTAGCAATGGGTTAACCCCAGACGAGGCAATTCCTTGGACGCTCATTCCCAATATTCCCGATCAGGCCGGGGAGTTTTTCCTAGAGCAGGAAGTTTTTTGTGGAATCTTAGGAATTGTTGCCCTCAATGCTGCTGATACTCCCACTTTTCTCCAGTTAATGGTGGACTGTCTGAATCAACGGGTTCAAGGCACCTTAGGATGTAACTTAATCATTGATCCGCGGACAGAAACGGAATATCAACCAGAATTTGACCAGGCCATTAGTGAGTTGGACTATGGCACGATTACGATTAATCTTTGGGCTGCCGTTGCCTTTTCTCTGGGAGTGACACCTTGGGGGGCTTTTCCAAAACATGACCTAGAAGCGGCTGGCTCTGGCCTGGGGTTTGTCCACAACACCTTTCTGTTTGACTATCCCCAGAAGTCAGTGATTCACGCCCCCTTTATGATTGTCCCGACCCCGGCCTGGTTTGTGGATCATCGTAATTTGTTAGCACTTTCAAAAGCTCTGGTTCATTACTATGCCAATCCCAACCTTGGGACAATTTTGCCGTTAATTTGGGCGGGATTATGGGGGTAGCTAAGAATACTTTAATGGTGGATCAATTTCCTAATTTTTCTGTTGGGCATAGAGTTGCTTGAATTTTTGTTGTTGCACCTTATGATCAACAATTTCCATCGGATAGTCACAGGCCTGGCGTTCTAAGGGACTGATTCTGCCGGTTAATAAATCTGCTGTCTCTACACCTCTCAATTCTGGCAACCAGTGACGAATGTACTCCGCTTCAGCATCAAACTTCTGGGCCTGGGTATGGGGGTTAAAAATCCGCAGGGGTTTGGGATCCATCCCACTGGAAGCACTCCACTGCCAGCCGCCATTATTGGCCGATAAATCCCCGTCAATCAACCGTTGCATGAAGTATTTCTCGCCCCATTGAGGATTGATGATCAAATCTTTAGTCAAAAAACTGGCCACAATCATCCGACAGCGGTTATGCATCCAGCCGGTTTGGTTGAGTTGCCGCATGGCCGCATCCACGATTGGAAAGCCCGTTCTGCCCTCACACCAGGCCTGGAAATGGTCTTGATTATTGCTCCAGGGAAAATTCTGAAAGGGTTGCCGATAGGGGCCTTGTTCTAGTTCTGGAAAGGCATACATAACGTGTTGATAAAACTCCCGCCAGGCCAATTCCTGTTGCCATGTCCGAATTGCGCCTAAGGCTTCTTCACTGCGGGCCTGGGCTTGGGCTTCCCTACTTGCGGTCCAAATGTCTCGAATCCCCAAAACCCCAAATTTCAAGGCCGCACTCAGGCCTGAGGTTCCGGCAATTCCTGGGAAATTCCGATCCGGTTCATAGCTATTAATGGCTCGCTGACAAAATTCCGCAAGACGGGCCTGGGCCGGCGCAACTCCAGGGTCTAAATATAGGGGAGCGTTCCAGATAAATCCTAATTCTTTGGCAGTTGGCAATGGGATCATCCCTTGTTTTTTGGCAATTTCAAGTTCTTGAGTTGTTAACCCCTGAGCCTGGTGGAGTGCTTTAGTGGGTTGGGCTTTCGGTTGTTGTTGCCAATTTTTCCAAAAGGGAGAGTAAACCGTATAAATGGCTCCGGCCCCTGTCCGAATTGCATCAGGAGCGACTAATAATTGATCCCAAAAGGTATTGACTTCAATGTTGAGTTTGCTCAGGGCCTGGGTGACGGCTTGATCTCTGGCCTGGGCATAGGGTTCGACATCACAATTCCAATGCAGGGCCTGAACGTTGAGGGCCTGGGCTAGTTTGGGAATTACCGTTGCGGGTTCACCCTGAAGAATGAGGAGTTGACTCCCGGCCTGGTGATACTGTTGGGCTAAATCTTCGAGACAACCAACCAGATAGGCAACCCGCACTGCGGCAATATCATCACCACCCAAAATTTTAGGGTCAAAGCAAAACAAGCCGACAACTTTTGCGGTTTTTTCCCGCGCTGCCCCCAGGCCCCGGTTATCTTGAATGCGGAGATCCCGGCGATGCCAAAACAGAATCAGGGGTTGTGTCTTTGGGGTGATCATTGCAGGGGCATTAGTCATAGGGTTTAGGGATAAACAACGCGCGGCCATCCTTTCATTAAAATAACAAGCATCCTATTTGTGTATCTCAAGAGCAAAAGGGAATTGTTGAAATTGCCACATCCCTATCTCAAGATTTAAAACCTGTGGATCATGAAGAAGAGAATCACGGCTATTTTAAATTGGGCCAGTCAAGCTTCTTTCCGTTTCCCTTGTTTGAGCAATCTTTTAGAAGGTCAAAGCCAATCCACCACCACCACCGGTGAGAGGGTCAAACAAGGGATAAAATTAAAGCTCCAGGATGACTAACCTTAAGCATCATAGGAGAAACCCTCTGTGACTGTGCGTGTCCGTATTGCCCCCAGCCCGACCGGAAATTTACACATTGGGACAGCCCGTACAGCAGTCTTTAACTGGCTCTACGCCCGACATCACAACGGGACGTTTATTCTCCGAGTTGAAGATACAGATCTAGAACGGTCACGCCCTGAATATACAGACAATATTTTGACGGGCCTGGCCTGGTTGGGATTGCAGTGGGATGAGGGGCCTGCATTTCAATCTCAACGGACGGAACTCTATCAACAGGCCATTCAAACCCTCCTAGACAATGGCCAGGCCTACTACTGCTATTGCACTCCAGCAGAACTTGATGCCATGCGCCAGGCCCAGAAGGCGAGCGGCCAGGCCCCCCGCTATGATAATCGCCATCGAAATTTAACCCTAGCCGAACAAGCCGCCTTTGTTGCCGCCGGCCGTCAGCCCGTAATTCGCTTCAAAATTGCAGATGACCAAGAAATTCGCTGGACAGACCTAGTGCGGGGTGAGGTTTCTTGGCAGGGGCGCGATCTGGGGGGTGATATGGTGATTGCTCGCGCTGCCCCGGCTGGAGAAATTGGCCCGCCCCTCTACAACCTAGTCGTGGTCGTGGATGACATTGACATGGGGATTACCCAGGTGATTCGCGGTGAGGATCATATTGGCAACACCCCCAAGCAAATTCTCCTTTACGAGGCCCTGCAAGCAACCGTACCTCAATTTGCCCATACCCCCTTAATTTTGAATCAGTCTGGCCAGAAACTCTCAAAGCGCGATGGTGTAACCTCAATTTCTGATTTTCAGGCCATGGGCTATGTCGCTCCTGCCCTAGTCAACTACATGACCCTTTTGGGATGGTCGCCGGTGGAAGGTATGGCCGAAATTTTTACCCTAGAGGAAGCGGCCAAATACTTCAGTTTTGAACGAGTCAATCGGGCTGGGGCCAAGTTTGATTGGGACAAACTCAATTGGCTCAACAGTCAATATCTCCACTCCATGCCTGTTCCTGATTTACTGCAAGCATTAATGCCAATTTGGCAAGGGGCTGGCTATCAGTTTGAGATTGAAACCGACCAGGCCTGGTTAGAACCTTTAACCGCACTGCTCCAGGCCAGCCTGACCAAACTGACGGATGCCATTGAGCAAGCAGCACCTTTCTTTGCAACCATGATTACCTGTGATCCGGAAGCAACGGCCCAACTCGCTCAACCCGATAGCAGAAAAGCTCTAGAGTTGATCCTGGCCTATCGGCAAGAGCCATCTGAACTAACCCCTGAAATTGTCAACGAAGTCATTAAAAAAGTAACTAAAGAGTTGGGAGTCAAAAAGGGCCTGGTGATGCGATCCCTACGTTCTGCGTTAATGGGCAGTGTTCACGGGCCGGACTTAATTACATCGTGGCTAATTCTATCGCAACGACAATTAGATATCCCTCGGATCAGGAAAGCTCAAGGTCAACTTTAACGCTATATCGGGAAATCTTCAGTGATGACCTCCCAAACGATGTCAAAGTCAATATCAAAAGATTCATAAGATTGCGACTGTGAGTTTACAGAACAGTTTGGCTAATCCCATACCTGCTGAGATCGCAACTTTCATAAACAAAAAACCGCCCTCAATCAAGAAAGCGGTTTCATAGACCATCAATTATTGACTTAGAGTCAGGTTTTAACCATTAATGCTCGGAGCAATGAAAGCCACAGGAGCAGACTCAGCCGAAGCCAAATCCAAGGGGAAGTTGTGAGCATTCCGCTCGTGCATGACTTCCATGCCCAAGTTGGCCCGGTTGATGATGTCAGCCCAGGTATTGATCACATTACCTTTGGAATCAATCACACTATGGTTGAAGTTGAAGCCGTTAAGGTTGAAAGCCATGGTGCTGATGCCCAAAGCAGTAAACCAGATGCCAACCACCGGCCAAGCCGCTAAAAAGAAGTGCAAAGCCCGGCTGTTGTTGAAGCTGGCATATTGGAAAATCAAGCGGCCAAAGTAACCATGAGCGGCAACAATGTTGTAGGTTTCTTCTTCTTGACCGAATTTGTAACCATAGTTTTGCGACTCGGTTTCGGTGGTTTCCCGGATCAAGGAAGAAGTTACCAAGGAACCGTGCATGGCAGAGAACAAGCTACCCCCGAAGACACCAGCCACACCAATTTGGTGGAAAGGATGCATGAGAATGTTGTGCTCGGCCTGGAAGACAATCATGAAGTTGAAAGTACCGGAAATACCCAAAGGCATCCCGTCTGAGAAAGAACCTTGACCAATGGGATAGATCAAGAAAACGGCAAAAGCAGAAGCCAAAGGAGCGGAGTAGGCAACGCAAATCCAGGGGCGCATTCCCAAACGGTAGGACAATTCCCACTGCCGCCCCATGTAGCAAGAAGCCCCGAGCAAGAAGTGGAAAATCACCAACTGGTAAGGGCCACCGTTGTAAAGCCATTCATCTAAGGAAGCAGCTTCCCAAATCGGGTAGAAGTGCAAACCAATGGCGTTGGAAGACGGAATTACAGCACCCGTAATGACGTTGTTGCCAAAGATCAAAGAACCAGCAACGGGTTCCCGGATGCCATCAATATCGACAGGAGGAGCAGCAATGAAGGCAATTACAAAGCAAGTCGTAGCGGCTAAGAGGGTTGGGATCATGATCACGCCGAACCAGCCGATATAAATCCGGTTGTCGGTACTGGTGATCCAATTACAAAACCGCTCCCATGCGCTCGCACTCTCGCGGCGTTGAATGGTCGTAGTCATATTGGTATAAGGCCAAATAAAGAGCAAGATTTCTGATTGCTTAATTGAAGTAATAAGTAAGCCCTCAGATTAGTTAATACTCTAAAACAATTACCCGGACTGGCCGTTAATTATTGAAATATATTTACAGTTGTTCATGTTGGGATATATGCAGACATAAAACTTAATCAATAAATGCAACAAAACCCGATGATTATTTGCAATGAGTAACATTTCTAGAAATTTAGATACATTACCCCATTAAACATCGCTAACGTGCCACCACCCCAGGCCTGGGCCAATAAACCGCACCATGATCCAAATCAGGCCTAAAAGAACAATCCCAGTCCAAGTGCTCCGGGTCACAATTTTTTGAATTTGACTGGCCTGGGACTTTGTTAACGGCAACCAGGAGACAACAGGCTCCTCCTGCCCATATTTTTCACCTAAGGTTTCTTTCCGCCGCTTTGAATCACCCATAATTTTGGTCTCCCATCCTTGAGCCTATTTTATCTATTCTTTGGAAGATTTCGATGAATTTAGCCACGGTAATCCTACTTCCTCAGAATTTAATTAAGGAAGCAGATGCGTGGATACTTTAATACTTAAGGCTTTTTAACAGTTTTCGAGAAGACTAAATGATCTTGGTATAATTACAGCGATTTCCTCAGTCTAAAAGGAGCGGCAATGACCAACTGGCAACGGATTCCGGGGGGAGTTACAGCCCCAAAAGGGTATCGAGCCGCTGGGATGCGGGCTGGGCTAAAACCATCAGGACTCCCTGACTTAGCCTTGATTGTTTCTGATGTGCCGGCCATTGCTGCGGGAGTTTTTACCACCAGCCAAGTCCGAGCCGCCTGCGTGGATTATTGTCGCCAACGTTTACAAGCTAAATCTACGGCCCAGGCCATTTTGTGTAATGCCGGCCAGGCCAATGCTGCGACTGGGGCACAGGGTTGGGCCACCGTCCTAGAACAAGCCCAAATTGTCAGCCAGTCCTTGGAGATTTCCGCTGATGCCGTCTTGGTGGCCTCCACGGGGGTGATTGGCAAACAAATCCCGATTGAGAAAATTCGTGCCGCTGTCCCCGAACTGAAAACGCTGCTCTCGGAAACAGGGTCAGAATCCGCCTCCCAGGCCATCATGACCACGGATCTGGTTCCCAAAACTATTGCCCTAGAAGCAAAATTAGGGGATCAAACGATTCGGGTCGGGGGCATTGCCAAAGGCTCAGGTATGATTCATCCCAACATGGCCACAATGCTGGCCTTTGTCACCTGTGACGCAGCGGTTTCCCCCCACTTATGGCAAGAAATGGTTAGCCAGGCCAATGACAACAGCTTTAACCAAATCACCGTAGATGGCGACACCAGCACCAACGACAGCCTGATTGCTCTGGCCAATGGTCAATCCCGGACTCCCGCCATTACTGAACCTGGCCCAGCCGCGGATCTCTTAGCAGGGATGTTAACTGAAGTTTGCGCCTATCTGGCTAAGTCCATTGCTCGCGACGGCGAAGGGGCCACCTGTTTGTTAGAAGTCGAAGTGAGTGGAGCCAGTGATGGGGCCGCCGCCCGCCAAGTCGCTCGTACCATTGCCGGATCCATGTTGTTTAAGTCGGCTGTCTTTGGCCGAGATCCCAACTGGGGCCGGATTGCAGCAGCGGCCGGGCGGGCAGGTGTCTTTTTTGATCAGGAAAACTTACAAATTCAATTGGGAGATTTTTTACTGATGCAGCGGGGCCAACCCCTGAACTATGACAAAGCCGCCGCCAATGCCTACCTGACTCACCAGGCCCAACTCAGTAACCAAGGGGGGCAATCTGTAGAACATCCCGTCCTCGTCAAAGTCAGCATTGGTCAAGGGCCGGGAACTGGGCGGGCCTGGGGCTGCGACCTGAGTTATGACTATGTAAAAATCAATGCTGAGTACACCACATAAGGATATGAAACCAATTGTTTGACTCGGTCGTTAGGATAGAAGCGTTGTACCGACTGGCTGATTTGAATCTTCGGTATTTACAGGGCATCGTCATTCTATGAACCCCCAGGAATTACTGAAGCGTTATGCCAGTGGTCAGCGCGATTTCAACCGGGCCAGTCTTAGCAATGCTGAGTTAATTAATCTAGACCTATCTGGGATTAATTTAGCCCGGGCTGACTTGGAATGGGTGAACCTGAGTGGCACCAAGCTGAACAACGCTAACTTAAGTGGGGCCGAACTGATCAATGCCATCTTGATTAAAACAGACCTCTCCCAGGCCAACCTCACGGGTGTTAACCTCAGCCGCACAGATTTGAGTTGGGCTAACCTGAGTCACACAAACCTCAGTCGCTCGGAACTCAGCGAAGCGACACTGCGGGGGGCGAATCTAGAGGGGGCTGACCTCAGTCGGGTGGATTTAGCTGAGGCAGATCTGCGGGGCCTGGGATTTAATCAAGTCAACCTGCGGGGGGCAAATCTCCAGGGGGCCAATCTCCACAACACAGAACTAGTTCAGGCAGACCTAGGACGAGTCGACTTAATTGAGGCCGATTTAAGCAATGCCAATCTCAGTGGGGCCAATTTGAGTGGAGCTAACCTCAGTCGTGCCAATCTGGCTAATGCGAATTTAAGTGGGGCGGATCTGAGTCGGGTGGATTTAACGGAAGTCAAGCTTAGTGAAGCCAACCTGACCAAAGCTAACCTCAGCGGGGCAGAACTGGGGAAAGCCGATCTCTCCGCCCTCGAGTTGTGTGATGTCAATTTGAGCGGTGCTAACTTAAGTGGCGCTAACTTGGCCAATACTAATCTGAGTCGGGCCGATCTGAGTGGGGCCAACTTACGGGGGGTTAATCTCAGTCGGGCCAAACTGGTGGGGACTAATTTACGGGGGGCGAACTTGGTCGGGGCCAATTTGACCGGGGCAACTTTAGATGGGGCGGACTTATCCCAGGCCGATATGCGCAGTGCCAACCTGAGTGGCCTTCTCTTAAATGGGGTGATTTTGCGGGGCGCGAATCTCAGCGGGGCTAATTTACGGGAAATCGAACTCAACCAGGCCAACCTCAGTCGCGCTGATCTGATTGAGGCTAACCTGAGTCGGGCTAAAATGGCTGGCGTTAACTTGAGTCGGGCCACCCTCAGCGAAGCCAATATGAGCCGAGCCACCCTCAGTGGAGCCACCCTCAGCCGCGTTACCCTCAGTGGGGACACCATTGGCAAAGTGGATTTAAGCGGTGTGAACTTGAGTGGGGCTGATTTGGGAGATGCGCAACTCCTTGGGGCTAACCTGTCTCGGGCAGACCTGACTCGTGTTAATCTGACCGCCGCCGATTTAAGTAGTTCTAATCTCAGTGAAGTGGATTTGCGGGGAACGATCATGCCCGATGGCCGCCGCCGTAATTAAGCCTGACATTGCTCAACCGTGATTGATTGATGCGGAAGCCTCGATCAAAATTGATAAGGTGTGAAACCGGGCCTGGGGGAAGACAGTTAGCTGGCTGTGGGAATTTCCAGAAAATACTCATAATCTGCGGGCTTAATCAAAACCTCTTCCCCAAGCAACTGCTGCATTTCATCGACTTTTTGGACGGGCAATGGATAGCAGTCAGCCAAGGAATTACGCAAGATGAGCGCAGCCCTAAGTCGGTTCAGATAGCCCTTGGATTGGAATTGAGGGAATCTCTCCGGCAGGAGTGAAACCAAAAATTTGACCATAAAAATACAGTTCAGCTGCTAAGGTCTGCTGGATGGTGCTGGCCTGGCGAAATCCGTGGGCTTCTGCGGGAAAGGTGAGATAGGCCACCGGGATGCCTTTGGCGATTAGGGCATTAACCATCATTTCCGCTTGGTTGGGGGGGACGACTTTATCTTCCAGACCTTGGAAAAAGATCACACTGGCAGCCAGTTGCTCAACAAAGTGAATCGGGGAGCGTTGGTAATAAACCTCTTGACCAGCGGGATAGGGAGCCACCAGGCTATCAAAATAGCGGGCTTCAAACTTGTGGGTATCCTGAGCCAGGGCTTCGAGATCACTGATCCCGTAATAACTAGCCCCGGCCTGGAAAGTTTTGCTAAAGGTCAAGGCGGCCAAGGTGGTATAGCCCCCGGCACTACTCCCCCGCATCGCTAATTTTTGCGGATCAACCCGGCCGTTCTGAACCAGATATTCCGCCCCCGCAATACAGTCAGCGACATCATAAACCCCCCAATGTCCCTGCAAGGCATCCTGATAGTCCCGGCCATAGCCCGTACTACCCCGATAGTTCACATCCAAGCAAGCAAAGCCCCGACTCGTCCAAAATTGAATCCCTAAGTTAAAGCCTGTGCTGGTTGCGGCAGTGGGGCCACCGTGACATTTGACCAGTAGGGGTGGTTTTTCACGAGCAGGGGCGACAAAGTTGGGATTAGTGGGGGGGTAATAAAAGCCATAGGCAACGGTATCGGCGGTGGTGGGAAAGCAAAGGGCCTGGGGAACGGCTAAATAATCTGGGTCAATCGGGAGGTGGGTTGAGGTTTTGAGGATTTTGTAGGAGGTAGATTCTGAGGTCATGCTCCTGAGGTCTAGTTTAATAATTGCGCTGGGGTTGGTTGGGGAACTGGCGACAAAGTAGGCGGTCTGGGCATTGGCCTGGATGCTGTGAAAGTCGGTGAAGGGCAGATCAATGATCTCCCAGGTTTGATGGGCCAGGTCGAGAATTCCCAGTTGCCCAATGCCTTGATGGCCGACGGTGCAAATCAGTCGTGTTTGATCGGCGATGGCATAGGTTGATTGGCCAAAAACCCAGTGGGGAGTCCCAAATTCTAACTCCAAGGCCTGGGGAAGGAGGGGAAGGATTTGTTGGGGGTGATTGACCTGCCATTGATAGGGATTGCCCCAACCACTGCGATCACTAATAAAAATTAGGGTTTGATTGTCCAGCCAGCGCGGTTGCCCCACCGATTCAGTTTGACTGCCAGCAATTTTGCGCCTATCCCCTAGTTTCCCTGTCTCCAGAACTGGCGCAACCCATAATTCACAACCATCCCAGGGCATTTGTGGGTGATGCCAACTCAACCAGGCCAGCCATTGCCCATCAGGACTTAAAGCGGGGGAAGAATAAAAATCGGCTCCTTCTACGAGAACGGTGGGGGCATCGAGATATGACACAGAATCCGGGAGCGGGATTGTCACCAGGGTATTGCTGACGGGGGGTGACTGATGATCTTCCTGGACAAAAATTAAACGCTGCCGAGTTCGATCCCAGATTCCATTGGCATAGCGACAGGTCGGGCAGTTGGTCAGGGCCTGGGGTTGGCTGGAATTGGTCGGGAGATAGTAAACCTGTTGGTCGGCGTTGTGAATAAAGTAAATCTCCCCCTGATTCACGCCGTAGGCCCCGCCCCCATATTCATGCACTCGGGAACGGACATTCCAAGGGTCAGGAGTTAAGTCTTGGACTTGGCCAGGGTTTGTTTGCTGGACTAAGACGGTGCGCCCTTTTTCCTGGGGACGACTTTCTAACCAATAAACCCGATCTTGATCCAGCCCAATCCCGTCCAGCCCAATCCCGTCCAGGCCAACCGCATCAGCGACTAAAACTTCCGTTGTAATCGGTGACTCCCAGGCCCCGTAACTAGCAATGGTTGGCATTGGTTTAGGCCTCGGAGTTCTGGGTTTCAAGTTTAGCGAGATATTGAGCCTCTAGTAAAAATGCCCCCCGCCCTAAACGCACGGCCCAATAATTTCCCGGATGTCGGCCCAAAATGACCCCTGTTTCCCCCAAAGTCAAAACGTCCGGTGGGCGCAGCATGGGCATGGGTTCAGCGGTTTTTACATAACTAGGCAAACGAATCAGTTGAACCTGATCTCCGGCCTGGAAGTCTGAGGGTGTACCTGTGTCCATAAGTTCTATTTTCCCTCAAGCCGTTCCGGTTGCGCGCCTTCACCCATTAGCCCAAGTTTCAAGTTTACATCTTCATAAATATCCATAATTGCACAGGTAAAGTTCAGGCCTGGAATAATCAGCGTATCTCCAGCTTTATAGGTTGTTAAGAGCCATTGCTGCGGAGCCTGGCGGTGATAACACTCTAAGCGAGCCTCGGTGTGGCTAACCAGGAGATAGTACTGGAGAGAGTCTAATTTTTGATAGGCGATAAATTTGCGTCCTCGATCAAAGCTTTCAGTAGTTTCTGATCACACTTCAGCAATCAAAATTGGATAATTGACCAAGGAAGCCATTAGGTTCTGGTCGCGAGGATTACAGGTAACAACAACATCGGGATAAAAGTAAAAGGCTCCAGCTTCAATATTAACTTTGATATCTGTGACAAATGTCCGACAATTTTGTCCCCGGAGTTGTTGACGGAAGAGGGTTCCCAAGTTGAGGGTAATTAAACCATGAGCCTGAGTAGTCCCGGCCATGGCATAGATTTCCCCTTGATAATATTCGTGTTTTGTCTCACTAGTCGCTTCCCAGGCCAAATACTCCTGAGGTGAGAGGGCGAGATTTTCAGGCTGGGTAATCATAGTTAGCCTAGAGAGATATTGGGTTTGACGATAGGGGCTGGAATGGCTCGTGGGTTTAATAAAACTAAGGTGCAGTGAGTTGATCGAATCGTTAGCAACTTACTGATTTAAACTAAAGCGCAAAATAATATCATCAAAGTCAAAATCTCCTCCGCCAAGCAGATCTTCAAACCCAATCACATTAGCTCCCCATTTAGTCCCGTGGCTGAGTCCATCTTGGTTGGCGGCTCCAAAGGTAAAATAAACTATTTTGGTTACACCATTGGCATCAAGTGCATTCACCTGCAAGAACGGTGCATATAACCCTCCACCCATAATATTGAAGGAAAAACTCTTGGTTTCCAGATTACCAATGGTTAGGGTGGAGCCGGACGTTTGGAGACGGTTTGCGGTTGATAAGGCAGCTTCAGAATAACCTGCTTGGCCTGGAGCCAGAATAGTGCCCGTCAGGGGATCTAGGACACTACCATTGCTGTCCAACAGGCGATAAAAACCCATCGAGCTTTCAAACGCTGCTTCTCGACTATAGGAACCAGAAACCGTTACGGTTGTCCCTTGGGTGAAATTCCTAGCATCAATTAAATCTATGGGAATGGGATGACTCAGGGGTAGAGCTAAATCCGTTGCCTCATCCGTAGCCGCAGCAAAAGACGCATAAAAATTCTTGCCATCGGGGTCAACATATTGATAGATCTGATGGCCTGTTGCCAAGTCTTTGACCGCTAAACCAAGATTGTTACCGATGGGAGTGCCACTGAAGGGGTTGCGCATAACTGGGCCATCCACCTCCACATAGGAGACATTGGAGTTTTGAGTCAGGTTATCTTGAACGTTGATGCTGTGGGGGCTACTGGGGACGGTAAAGGGGCCAGGCGGGCCATTTTCAGGATCATTACCCGGCCCACCGGGGTTATAAACGGGTGAGTAATCTCCCGCGGAAGGCATTTCTACCCGTCTAATTTGCTGAACTGCGGTCTCATCTCCGGCCAAAATAATGTCGTAATAGTTGTCGTGGTCTTCAATGTAAGTTAGATCGTAGGTATCTTGCACTGCGGCCAAGTCTGCTAAACCCACAACACGCACAATGCCAAATCCAGGGATGTCATAATTAATGCCAGTTTGGGTGAGGTTTATCGTTTGTCCATTAATACCTTCCGCTTGGAGTCGAAAATAGCGTCCAAATTCTGTGGGCAATAAACTCGCAATACCATCCGGGGAAAATCCAGCACTGGTGTAAGTTCGTAAGCGAAATTGGGATTGGTTGCCGTAGAGGTCTGAGCCACTATTTTTTTGATTAGTTGCTAACCAAATGGGCGCGCCTTCGCCGAGGTCACTAAAACGGTTGAGTTTGGCAGCGATAATTTTGGGCCCATTACCTTCTACATAGGGATTGAGGCTGTCAATCGTCAACCCAACGGCACTAATTGGCCCATTTGGCCCCACCATTTCTAACGGCGTACTATCTAAAATCGTTTTGACGGAGATGGGATAAATGGCACCTGGTTGGCCTGGGGTTAAACGATTGCCAAATTCGCCGGTAATCACAACAGTTTGTCGCTCGTTATATTCACTATTGGGCAGAAAAGAAGCAATCGCCGGGGTGACAATAGTGCCAGTGTTGAGAATGACTTGAAAGTCGGTGGGGTTAACTGTCTTAGGTAATAGCGGCCATGTGAGTACAATCGGAATATTATCGTTTTTCTCTAGGTCAACTCCGTAAGTCCGCTGAACTGTATCGGTACTAATGGCCGATGTGTAAGCCCGTTGAAGAGTAGTAGTCAGGTTGCCGAGGTTATTCCAGGCCACATTGTTGTCAAAGGCAATTTGCTGGGAGGTGGCATCGGTACTATCCATACCTGGAATACCCATGTAGCCCTCAAAGCCGTAATTGGCGGTAAATATCCCAGCTTGGACTGAAAATAAATCACTATTGAGCAGGATATTTGTATTCAGGGAGCTGCTCTGACCAGAAGTATTCAGACGATCGCTGACCAGATAGGTGAGTAAGCCATGTGCACGGGGGGTATATTGAATCGTCATGATGGTTTAGGTTTTCTAACGATTTTCAGAGAGGCATTTTTAGCGGCTTTTCTAATTCCTGATGCTAAGGAGAGCTATAGAAATTCATCAAGATTTGACCCAGGCCCGGTGGTGTTTCCTCACCTGTATTGGTAACACTAGTGGCATAGATTAAATTTTGCTTGGTGTTCCCAGGCCAAAGGCCGCATGAATCGCTTGGAGGGCTGTGATCCCATCGGTTTCGGCGACCACACAACTGACTCGAATTTCCGAGGTGGCAATCATTTGAATGTTAATCCCGGCCTGGGCCAAGGCCGCAAACATTTTCGCTGCAATCCCTGGCCGCCGAATCATTCCGATCCCAACAATGCTAACTTTCGCCACATCAAGCAGGAGATCAATATCGCCACACCCCCAGGCTGGAGCGCGATCTTTCAAGATTCCATGGGCAATATCAGCATCCGCTTGGGCCACGGTAAAGGCAATATCGCGGGTCATTTGATGATTCACTGGCCGCGACCGCTGGGACTGAATGATCATATCTACACTCACCCCGGCATCGGCTAAGGTCTGGAAAATTTGGGCAGCCATCCCCGGCAAATCGGGAACCTGACGCACGGCCAATTGGGCTTGCTGAATATCTAGGGCAACACCGCGCACAGGAGGCTGATCCGCTGTGGTTTGGGGGTCAAATTCCGGTAAGGCAGTATGAACGTCAAAAGTATCCTGGAGTAATCGTACGGCTTTCGTGGCATCGGCTTGGCTCACGGTACAACTGACGTTTACTTCTGAGGTGGAGATCAGTTGTAGGTTAATCCCGGCCTGGGCGAGAGTCGAAAACATTTGCGCCGCCACCCCTGGCCGCCCAATCATTCCCGCGCCAATAATGCTGACTTTCGCAATACTGTCATCCACAAGCACTTCCGGGGCCTGGAGGGGGGATTGACCGGGATTGCTGGGGTTAAAGGCAGAAGCAACGGCCGCAGCAGGATTGAGACAAGCTTTTTGCACCGTAAAGGCAATATCATTGGTGGTCGCTTCATGGATGGACTGAATAATTAAATCTACATCCAGGTTTTGCTGGGCTAATTCGCCAAACAAGCTTGCAGCAATTCCCGGTCGATCCGCCACCCGCAATAACGCCACCTTGGCCTGGTCTAAATCGAGGCGAACCCCATCTACCGGCTTACCCAGTTCTAAGTTTGCGGTTGGGGCTTTGGGGGCTATTGGGGAAATCACTTTTGTCCCCGGTTCATTGGTCCAACTGGAGCGCACCACCATCTGCACGCCGTAGTTCCGGGCAATTTCCACAGCGCGGGGATGGAGGACTTTGGCTCCCAAACTGGCCAATTCCAGCATCTCGTCACAGGTAATTTCCGCCATCAGTTGGGCATCGGGAACCAGGCGCGGGTCAGTGGTTAAAATGCCTGGCACATCCGTATAAATTTCACAGAGATCTGCTTCTAAGGCCGCTGCCAAGGCCACCGCTGAAGTATCCGAGCCACCCCGGCCCAAGGTTGTCACTTCTAAATCAGCACTGTTACTAATCCCTTGAAATCCAGCGACAACCACCACCTTGCCTTCGGACAAATGCCGTTTCAACCGCTCAGTGGAAATATCTAAAATCCGGGCCCGGGTGTGGGCTGTTTCGGTGGTGATGCCAACTTGGGCCCCAGTCAAGGAAATGGCATCCTGTCCCAGGGCTTGGAGGGCAATACTCAAAAGGGCAATGGAAACCTGCTCCCCGGTGGCCAACAGCATATCCAGTTCCCGGCAAGACGGATTGGGGCTTAGTTCATTGGCAAGTTTGACCAGGCCATCGGTTGTTTTCCCCATCGCCGACACCACGACCACGACTTGATGCCCGGATTTGACCGTCTGAATGACTCGCTGGGCCACGGCCTGGATGCGCTCTACAGAACCAACGGAAGTACCGCCATATTTTTGAACAATTAAACTCATAGGGGGTGCAGCAGACAAAAATGGGGAGTTATAGATTATTACAAGTGTTATTAGACCTTATCAAAAAATGTCAACTTCACCAGGCCACCCGTCAGCAACACAATTAAGGTGACAATGAAACTCCAGAGACGATTATCTGTAACCCGTTGCCGCTCTGACAGTTCATCTACTTTGTCACTAAGAGCTTTAAATTCAACCCGTAACTCATTGATTTCTGCTTTAACTTCAGCCCGCAGCGTATTAAACTGCTCATCAGTTCTGGCCTGGCTAACTTTAACTTCTAGGGTCAGGGCCTGAATCGCGTCTAAAATCTGTTTGGCTTCTGAAGCGGTTATAGACTCGCTCATCAACGACCTCCTTTCCGTGATTACTCAGCAAAAGCCCTTCACTGTTTCAAGATACCATTGACTAAAACTGGAATAGCTCATATCTCATCAGGATTTGACTCTTACACATACGCCAAAATAGTTCTGGCTCAGGATTATGGTTGGCCTTGATGATCGGTAATACTCATTATCAGTGGGTAAAACTTTATGGCAATCCGTTACTCCAGGCCAGAGATGGGTTTAACCAATTCCTTGCACTTGGAGACTAATTAGTGGTTAAGGGAGTTTTCGGTACAATTTCCATTAACTCAAACCGATAGACTTCAATGACAGAATTAGCTAAGAGTTGATCGCAAATACTTTCCAGTTGGGTTTTGGCCTGAGCTTCATCCGTTGCTGTCAGTGATAGTTGAATAAATTTGCCAATTCGCACCTGCTCGACCCCACTGTAACCGAGGTGATGGATACCTGCTTGCACGGCTACACCGGCCGGGTCTAGTACCGAGGGGCGTAAGGTGACATACACGTTGGCCTGGAATTGGGGCATAGAGCTAAAATCTCTTGAGAGCTTCAACCATCCAATTTAGGCGTTCGGGGTATTCTCCAACAAGGCGCGCACCCCTTCCAATGTGGCCGGAATAGCTCGGGGATCCATAAACATCACTTTGCTGCTGTCACTGTTGCCAATTTTCTCACCCATATCTAAATAGCCACGGGCCAAAAGAAACTGGAGGGCTTCCCGAGCTTGGGGATCTTCTCGCAACGCCTTGGCCACCACTTTCATCGCTTCCGCAGTGCCTTGGGCCCGGAGAATTTGATCCTGTTGCTCGGCCTGGGCTTTGAGAATCACCACCTTTTGATCGGCTTCGGCCGCTAAAATCGAGGACTTTTTTTGAGCTTCTGCATCTAACACTTGGGCTTCCGCTTTCCCCCTAGCACTGTTAACCGCAGCTTCCCGTTCCCCTTCCGAGGTGAGGATGGCGGCCCGTTTGCGGCGTTCGGCGGTCATTTGCATTTCCATGGATTCTTGCACGGCCTTGGAGGGGACAATATCCCGCAACTCCACCCTTGTTACCTTCACTCCCCAGGGATCCGTGGCCACATCCAGTTCTTGCAAGAGCATTTCATTGACTTGAGAGCGGGCAGTGAAGGTTTCATCGAGTTCTAATTTCCCCATCTCAGAGCGGATTTGGGTTAAGACTAAGTTGATCATGGCCATTTTCAGATTTTCGACTTTGTAGTAGGCCCGCTCCATGTCCAAGATGCGCCAATAGACCACGGCATCCACACTGATGGCTACATTGTCACGGGTAATGCACTGTTGGGGGGGAATATCGAGGACTTTTTCGCGAATCGTTTCTTGATAGACGACTTTATCTAAGACTGGGACGACAAAATTGAGACCGGGTTCTAACCGCCGACTGTAACTTCCCAGCCGCTCGACTAGGGCCATGTTGCTTTGATTGATAATCCGGACAGTGCTGGCCACTCCCGATCCGCCTAAGGCTAACAGGATCAAAAACCCAAAGAATTCACCCATTTTCTAACTCTCCCGCTTGTCGTGATGACCAGGCCCCTCCCCTTTGTTATAGTCTCTTGACCGAAGCCATGAATTAGATCATCAGGAAAAATTAATATTCTGCAAACAAGCTACAATCTCCTCCAGGGAATGTATTATCCGTTCATGGTCAGTGATTTAGAGAGGGGCTATTGGCTGGCCTGGTCGCGGGTGACAGGTTTGGGGCCAGTGCTTCTGAAGCGAATTTGGCAGCGGTTTGGTTCCATGGCCCAGGCCTGGGAGGCGGATTTAGACAGGATTGCCCAGGTGGAGGGAATTGGCCCTAAGGTGCTGGAGCAATTAAAAATCAATCGGACAAAAATAAATCCGGGTCAACTTCTAGAGCAACATCAGCAGAAAAATCCTCAGTTTTGGACTCTCTCCGACCCCGACTATCCCCGCACCCTGGCCGAAATTCCCGATCCGCCACCAATCCTTTATTACAGTGGTCAAGCTCAACCCGCAGAAAATGCTGGGCAAATTCCGATGGTGGCCATGGTGGGGACAAGGGAACCGACTGAATATGGCAAACGCTGGACAAGACGACTGGCTGAACTGTTGGGGCGACATGGGTTTGTAGTTGTTTCAGGGTTGGCAGAGGGGATTGATACCCAGGCCCATTGGGGATGTTTAGAGGGGGGTGGCCGCACTATTGCTGTGTTGGGGACAGGGGTTGATTTAGTTTATCCGCCCCGCAATCGGGAGTTATTTGGAGAAATTATCAACCAAGGCCTGGTGGTGAGTGAATACCCGAGTCAAACCCCACCGGATCGGGCCCACTTTCCCCGCCGAAATCGGATTATTGCGGGCCTGTGTCGGGCAATTTTAATCATGGAAGCTCCGCGTAAATCTGGAGCTTTGATCACCGCTGACATGGCCAACGAATATGGGCGGGATATTTATGTTTTGCCCGGAATGCTTGATAACGACCAGGCCATCGGTTGCTTAAGTTTGCTCAATCGGGGGGCGCAGGTGATTTTGGGCGCAGGGCATTTACTGGAACTCTTGGGCCGGACTCCGATTCTGGATGCACCTAATTCTGCTTCTAGTCAGACCGCTAACCTAATCCCCAGGCCCCGGCTTGATCCCCAACTGGATCACGTTTTAGATCAGATTCTCCACCTCAACCAAGGCCAGGCCAGCGGGATTCCCTTTGATTTGATTGTCCAGGCCTGTGAACTTGACTCCGGATCTGTATCCAGCGCGCTCCTCCAACTTGAACTTTTAGGATTAGTGAGCCAACAGCCGGGAATGCGTTATCTAAATCTCTGTTCTGGGGGCCAACCCTAGCATCAGAAAGTTTTGCCCCAAGGTGAGCTAGAGTATTGATTACCCCAACAACCTGAATCCTCAACCCGCTGAGTCGGGGAAGTTAATGCACCAAACCTTTGACGCTGCTTTAGGGATAAATCTGCTCCATGCCAATCAAACCGGGGCGGATCATAATCGGGCCCATTTTGACCAGTGGGGAATCACCTGCTGCAACATCATGAGTAGCCCAGGGGCGGGGAAAACAAGTTTATTAGAAGCCACTTTGCAACACCTGAGCCTGAAACTGAAAATGGCCGTGATTGAAGGGGATATGACCACCGAGTTAGATGCAAATCGTTTGCGCCAATATGGTGTGCCAGTGATTGCCATCAATACGGGGCGTTCCTGTCATTTAGATGCCCAAATGGTGGCCGGGGGGTTAGATCAGTTTTCTGAACATTACCATCCCGCTGATTTTGACTTGGTGTTAGTGGAAAATGTCGGTAATTTGGTCTGTCCGGCGGAGTTTGAAGTTGGTGAGCATTACAAGGTGGCCTTACTGAGTGTGACGGAAGGAGAAGATAAACCCCTCAAATATCCGATCATGTTTCGGGAGGCGGATTGTTTACTGATTACGAAAACGGATTTAGCTCCCTATGTGGATGCAGATTTAGAAAGAATTATCAGTAATGTCCGAGAAATTAACCCGGATGTTGCGATTTTTCCCGTATCTGCCAAGACTGGAGCCGGCCTGGGAGATTGGTTTGGGTGGTTAGAACAAGTTGCCCCTCGACCAGTTTTATCTAAGTCATAGACAGCTTTGGCACGGCCTAATTTACGCAAATAATGATTGATTGAAATGAAGCCATTGTCATTTTTAAGGTGCGTTGGTTCTGATTGGGACTTTTTCTAGCCTAGCGAACATCCTGATAAAATTTTTTCAAGGTATTGGCAGACACTCCCAGGCCCCAGAGAACCCCAATTCCTAGATAAATTCCCGTTGCTTTCCAGGCCCCCCAAGCTGCCACCCGCCGATCTGATGACACCACGATTCGATTCACCTGTTTAATGGCACCAAATTGGGTGAGTTTTAAGCATAAATCGGCTTCTTCCATAATCGGTAAGGTTGGATCATAGCCCCCACAGGCCTGGAATTGAGACCGCCGACAACAAATCACCTGATCCCCAAACAGCAGCCGTAACCCTCGCCACCAAAATAAATAAGGCCGAAATAAAAACGGAGCATAATAGGTTTTGAGATAGTTATGGAGCGAAATTCCCCAGCGTGTGATCTGACTCCCGGTCATCAGGGAAATAAAACCAATGCCAGCAATTTGAGGTTGGGCTAAAATTTCACAAATCACGGCCACTAAATCATCAGGAACGAGGGTGTCGGCATGGAGGAAACATAAATACTCTCCCTTGGCCTGGGCTGCCCCTAAATTCATTTGGATGGATCGGCCGGGTTGGGGTGATGTGATTAATTTGAGATTTTTGAGATTGCTGGCCTGGGCAATATTTAGGGTTGCATCTTGACTGCCCCCATCGACAATAATGATTTCTTCGGGAGTGGGATTCAGAATCGCTAAATGGTTGAGGGTGCGTTCAAGGGTTTTCGCTTCGTTTAAGGTGGGAATAATGATTGAAGTTCCAGGCATAATGTATGGTCAGTTAACCTAAAATAAGCGTAATGCTTTCCAGATAAGATATGAGTTGTCATCACATCATTACCATAGAGCCTGATCAACGTGGGGGCAACCTTGGATTCGGCCCATGAGAATCACTGTTTATGATGTCTTAGGTTGGTTAGCTGTGGGGATGTCTCAGGCTGAAATTTTAGATGACTTTCCCGAGTTAACTGAAGCGGATATCAGCGCTTGCCGAGAATTTGCAGCCGATCGCGACCATCGCCTTGTTGCCTCAGCAGGTATTAGTTGAAGTTTCTATTTGATCAAAATTTGAGTCATAAACTGGTGATCAGGTTGGCAGATATTTGCCCTGGTTCTAGTCATGTTCAACTACATGATTGACAAGAAAAGACCGATACTGAGATTTGGGAATTTGCCAAAATCTATAACTTTTGTCTTGTCACTCAAGATGCAGATTTTGTTGAGCGTAGTCGTTTATATGGCTCACCACCAAAAGTGATCTAGCTCCGTTGTGGGAATGCACCAACCTATTAAATGGAAGCAATTATTCATTTTGGAATGTCAGCCATTCAAGAACTAGTTAATAATCCCAATTTCCATTGCTTAGAGCTACACTAGAACATTGAGGTTAAGTTGCTATTGCACCACTACAGGAACTCCCCGCTCCTGCCGTACAGCCAAAGCAATGCCGATTGGTCATAATAGCACGCCGCTGGAGTTGGCTTGGCTCAAAATCCTGAATTAGAAGCGGTTCTCCCTTGGCATTGAGGATCGGTAAATCGAGCATTTGGTTAAAGTCACAGTCATATAACTTGCCATTCCAGGCCACGGACAGGGTGTTGCGACACATCAAGCCAGAAATAGTCTGGGGATTAAAGGATTTGACGAGGAGTTCTAAATAGGTTGTTAGTTCTCCTTGAGTTTGTAAGTAATCTAAATAGCGGGCAATGGGCATATTATTGAGGGTAATCAGGCGGTCAAAGGTGACTCCATAATTACTTTGCAAGGTGTCGCGCCAAGACTTTTCAATACAAGGATTGAATTTAGCAAGTTGGGGGGTAACTGGATTAGAAACTAAGACGAGTTGCCGTTGGGGATCCCCTTGTCCGTAACCGGCGGCATTTAAGGCCTGTAAGGCGGTGATTGATTTAGCAAAAGTTCCAGTTCCCCGTTGTTGATCAGTACCTACTGCGGCAAAATCCGGCAACGAACAAACAATTTCTACCCCGCGCGCCCCCAACCAGGCCGGTAAATCCGTCATCCCTGGTAACAGCAGCACCGTTAAATTACAGCGATCAATGACTTTTTTGCCCCGCGCTACAGACTCCTCAACCAAATAGCGAAAATGGGGATTCAGTTCTGGCGCGCCCCCCGTAATATCCACCGTTGTTGCAGCCGTCAAATCCAAGGCCCGTAAGCAGGTATCCACCAGCCGCCGATCCATATTTTCTTGGGTACGAGTTGGCCCGGCATCCACATGACAATGTTCACAGGCCAAGTTACAAAGCTTTCCCAAGTTAATTTGCAAAATCTCCAAATTTCCCCGCCAGAGAGAATGTTGATCATGGGCGGCTAAGGTGGCCTGGAAATTCCCCTGATGACATACACCGCTTAACTCCAAGGAGTTGAGTAGATCAAGTTGGGTCTGGGGGCTGGGAATGGTGCTGCGGCTGGGGGGCATGAGGTTCTAAAGCAAAAATTCTATCTCTAGGGTGACACAGGCCCAGGGTTATGGGGATTGCAACACGGCCTCTAGGCTCTCGGTGAAGTTGGGATAGGAGACTGTGGCCGCTGCCCCGCGTTGAATGGTGGTTGTTCCCTTGGCCTGTAATCCGGCAATCGCCAAACTCATGGCCATGCGGTGATCCCCCCAACTATCCACCTCTGCCCCCTGAAGGACTTCCCCGCCGATAATTTCCAGGCCATCGGGTAATTCCGTGACTTTCACTCCCATCCGACCTAACTGGGTGGCAATGGCCTGGAGGCGATCACTTTCTTTCACCCGCAATTCCGCCGCATCCCGAATCACTGTTGTTCCTTGGGCAAAGGCCGCCGCCACCGCCAAAATCGGGACTTCATCAATCAAGCGAGGTAGAATCTTACCTTCAATCACCGTGGCCTGGAGGGGACTACTACTGACTCGTAAATCCGCCACGGGTTCCCCGGTCACAATCCGCATATTCTCCTGGGTAATGTTTGCCCCCATTGCCTCCAAGACTTCTAAAACGCCTGTCCGGGTGGGATTAACACCAACATTGGGTAAAAATAGCTCTGAGCCGGGTGTAATTGCCGCCGCCACCAACCAAAAGGCCGCCGAACTAATATCCCCTGGGACTGTGACCTGTTGCCCCTGTAATTGCCCAGGCCCCGTAATGCTGACCTGACATAATTCTGGATCCACCTCTAAGGTCGCCCCAAAGGCCTTCAACATCCGTTCACTGTGATCCCGGGAGAGGGCGGGTTCGGTAATTGTGGTGATGCCGGGGGTATGGAGTCCAGCTAAGAGGAGACAGGATTTGACTTGAGCCGAGGCAATCGGGGAATGGTAGTGGATGGCTTGGAGGGTCTGTCCTTGCACCGCCAATGGCGCAAAATTCCCCTGTCCCCGCCCCCAAATCGTTGCGCCCATTGATTGTAAAGGCTGGACAACCCGCTTCATCGGCCGGCCCCGGAGTGAACTATCTCCCGTCACGGCATAAAACTTTCCGGGCTGACTGGCTAAAATTCCCAACATCAGGCGCAATGTGGTTCCGGAATTACCGGCATCCAACACATCGGCCGCTTCCTGAAGATTTCCGATTCCCTGAATGACTACACAATCACTATTTAGCTCGGAAATGGTTGCTCCCAAGGCCTGGAAACAGGCGGCCGTACTTCGGGGATCATCCCCCAACAGCAGGCCCCGAATTTCAGTTTGCCCCGCTGCCAAGGCCCCCAACATCAAGGCCCGGTGGGAAATGGATTTGTCCCCAGGAATCATGACTGTTCCCTGTAAGGCATAATCTCCAGGCCGGATCTGCCAGGTATCGGGGGCGAGCAGGGTGAGGGCAGTCGTCATAGAGAGTTACTCATCATCGGGCTGGAAACGGAGATTAACCGCAATAGAAAAATTTTATCCTGAGACGGTTATTCTGGTTGATTCTGAATTTAGGTCAGTCCGCCGAGAGTGTTCCTTGATTTGGCCCAAGATTTAGAAGGGGAAAGGGGTTTGGTAAGATTGGGCTGTTCTCTTGGAAATGGGATGGATCGACAAAGCATGGGTTCTTATGGGTTAGCCCAGGCCAGGTAATGTTAAAAACCAGACAGCAAGCTTGGGGTTGGCCAAAATTACGGCTGGGCTATGCATGGATGATGTCCCTGGGCTTCCTGGCGGGGGATGTGGTGAGCCTCGGGTTAGCCGTTACCCTCAGTGTTTGGGGACGTTGGATTTTTGACGGACAATATTACCCCTCCCTCTACCTGGCCTGGTTGCCCCTCTTAGTATTTTTTCCCCTGGCCTATGCCATTGTCGGTCTATATCCAGGGGTGGGGATGAGTCCGGTGGATGAGTTACGCTGGCTGAGTTTAATGACCACGCTGGTTTATACCGTGCTGGGATCCGTAATTTTTCTAGTTCGAGAGGGTGAGACCTATTCCCGGTTAGTCTTTCTAATTGCCTGGGTTTTATCGCTGTTGATGATTCCAATCGGGCGGGGGATGTTGCGGCATTTTGCCAGTGGCCAGGCCTGGTGGGGGCAACCCGTGATTATCTTGGGGGCCGGGAAAACGGGGGAGTTGGTCTTAAGAACCTTGCTCCATAACCCTGGCCTGGGTCTGAAACCCGTTGTCCTCCTCGACGATGATCCGGCTAAACAGGGAGAGGTGCTGGAGGGGGTTGTGATTCGGGGAGGGGTCGCCCAGGCCCCGCAGTTAGCCCAAAAGTTGAAAATTTCCTATGCGATTGTGGCCATGCCAGGGGTTGATCCACGGCGATTAGTCCAAATCTTAGAAAACTACGGCCATTGTTTTGAGCATCTGTTAGTGATTCCAGATCTCTTTGGCCTGGCCAGTTTATGGGTCGAGTCTAAGGATTTAGCCGGTTTATTATCCCTGGAAGTCAGACAACAACTCCTCCTGCCACTACCCCGATTTACCAAGGCCTGCATTGATTTTTGCCTCTCGGTGGTGATTGGCCTGGCCTGCTTTCCCCTGTTGCTGATCATTGCGGCTCTCATTTACCTGGACTGCCCGGGCCCGATTTTCTACACCCAGGCCCGGCTTGGTCGCAATGGCAAAACTTTTTACGCCGTGAAATTTCGCTCCATGCTCCCCGATGCTGATCAAATTCTGGCGGCCTATTTGGAACGTTTTCCCGAGTATCAACAGGAATGGGAGCAGGATCACAAGCTGAAACAAGATCCCCGCTTAACTCGTGTCGGTTGGTGGTTACGGCGGACAAGCCTAGATGAATTGCCCCAACTCTGGAATGTACTGCGGGGGGAAATGAGCTTAGTGGGGCCGCGGCCGATTGTCACCGATGAAATTCCCAAATATGAGGAAAAATATGCCCTCTATACCCGCGTCAAACCAGGGATTACGGGCCTGTGGCAGGTATCAGGACGCAATAATATCTCCTATGAAGAACGAGTCAACCTAGATGCCTACTATGTCCGTAACTGGTCGGTATGGCTAGATTTTTATATTCTCTTACGGACTATTTGGGTGGTTTTGATGGCAGACGGGGCCTACTAACGGGGTTTGAACCAGGATGCGATTTTTTCAGAACAGTGCTTACATAGTGACTAGAGCGGACAGTAAACCAAGATTGGCCTGGCTCTGGTGTTGCCTATGGTGGGTTAAACGTCAGCCCGTTAGGAAATCATGAAGCCATCTCCCTTAACGTTTATTTTCCATGTACCAGCCTGTATAACGCTAGAGTTGCCCCTTTGTCTGCCAATCTCACTCTCCACGAATCCTACATGGCCCGATGTTTAGCACTGGCAGCCCAGGCCAGGGGTCGCACCTCGCCTAATCCGCTGGTGGGCTGTGTCATTGTCCAGGCCGGAGAAGTTATCGGTGAAGGGTGGCATCCCCAGGCCGGTCAACCCCATGCAGAAGTTTTTGCCTTACAAGCGGCTGGAGATAACTCGCGGGGGGCAACTCTCTATGTCAATCTCGAACCCTGCAATCACTATGGGCGTACGCCTCCTTGCACTGAAGCGGTGATCCAGGCCGGGATTAAGACGGTGGTGGTCGGTTTGATTGATCCAGATTCACGGGTTTCCGGGAGTGGAGTGGCCCGTTTACGTCAGGCTGGCCTGGAGGTAATCACCGGAGTTTTAGAGGCGGCCTGTCGGGACTTGAATGAGGCGTTTGTCCATCGGGTCTTATACCAGCGGCCCTTTGGAATTCTCAAATATGCCATGACTTTGGACGGAAAAATTGCCAGCCGCAGTGGTCACAGCCAATGGATTACCTCGGAAACAGCCCGCCATGTGGTTCATCAACTCCGGGCCGAATCCGATGCGGTGATTGTCGGGGGGAATACCGTGCGGCAAGATAACCCCTCCTTAACCAGCCACCAGGCCAGTGACCATCATCCCCTGCGCGTCGTCATGAGTCGGCAATTAAACCTGCCCTACCCCGCCCAGCTTTGGCAAACGGATATCGCCCCCACCCTTGTCTTAACGGAAGCCGCCCCTGATCATCCCGTGGCCCAAACCCTGCAAAATCAAGGGGTCGAACTCCAAACCTTGCCCAGCTTAACCCCAACCACAGCCTTGAATGTTCTGGGCGGGCGCGGGATCAATACGGTGCTGTGGGAATCCGGCGGCATCCTCAGTACCCAGGCCTTGCGAGAGGGGATGATTCAAAAAATCTGGGCCTTTATTGCACCGAAAATTATTGGTGGCCAGGGAGAGGCGACTCCGTTTCGAGATCTGGGCCTGGAAACGATGGCGGAGGCGATTACCCTTGAACGAGTCCAGTGGCAGCCCATTGGCACCGAAATGTTACTCCAGGCCTATATCCCCCCCAGCCAATATGCCCAAGGGCCATTTCCTGCCCCTAACTTGTAAGATGTAGAGAACTTTGCCCAGCTAGACCCTTGCCCTGCCCCGGAGTCCTGTCTTGATCACCCTCCTGAGTCTCTTCAGTGGTAGCTTAGGATTATCTTTGGTCGTCACGAGTCAGTGGTGGTTTTGGCTCAGTGACCAGGCCTTGGTTCAGCAAGAAGAAGAGGAAGACTTGACCCAGTATCAAACCCCGCCCAATCCCACCGCCACCGCCCCCAAGACAAATACGGTTGGGTGGGAATTTAAGATTGTCCGGGCCCAACGGAGTATTTTTCAGCAACCAGAAACGTTAAAAACAGTCTGTCAAGAGGAGAGTCAGGGGGGGTGGATATTACTGGAAAAGTTAGATGATCGGCGATTACGCTTCAAACGTCCCACCACCTGCCGTAAGCAAACAAACCCCAATCCCAATTACGATCCCTATCGGAGTTTTTATGGGAGTCGTTGGAGCTTGACCCCGATCCTTTCTGGAATCATTGCCGTAACGATGACTGCTCTCCCGGCCTATTTAGCCTATCGCCTGGTCAGCCTGCAACTTAGCTCCCCGAGTGCTCCCCCCGCGTCTTTGTCCCCACCGCCTCGCCCATTGCCTAGTGATCCCCTCGGTGATCCCCCCAGTAATCCGGCTGTGCTTGATGCCCCCTTTACTCCGCCCGCCCCTCCGCTGCTGCCTAGTCCTGGCCCTTAACCCCTGCTTGTGATATGACCGTTACTCCCCTCGCTCTCGGCAACTCTCTCCAAGGTGGCAAATATCGTCTTGATGCCCTCCTGAGCCAAGGTGGATTTGGGGTCACCTATCGGGCTACCCATACGCTTTTGCACCAAACGATGGTCTTAAAAACCATTAACCCGGCCCAGCATGATCCCCAACAACTGGCCCAAATAGGGCAGCGATTTATCCACGAAGCTCAACGTCTGGCCAAATTTCAACATCCCCACATTGTCCGGGTCAGCGATTGCTTCATTGAGGGGGGGCTACCCTTTATTGTCATGGACTATATTCCGGGGCAAACGTTGGCGGCTTTAGTCCGGAACCGGCCCCTCAGCCCTGACCAGGCCATTCACTACATCAAACAGGTGGGTTCGGCCTTGGCTCTGGTTCATGATCATGGCCTCCTGCATCGGGATGTGAAGCCAGACAATATTATGCTTCGCCAGGGCACGGACTCAGTGGTGTTAATAGATTTTGGCATTGCAAGAGAATATACCCCTGGCAAAGTAGAAACCAATACGGGAATGCTCTCAGCCGGATATGCGCCCGTAGAACAATATTTACCAAAGCATCAATGGAGTCCGGCTACCGATATTTATGCTCTGGCGGCAACCCTCTATGCGTTGTTAGCAGCGAAACCCCCAGTTGCTTCTGTCTTGCGGGATCGAGTTCCTTTGGATAGTTTGCAAAAGTTTCAACGAAATTTGAGTCCTGGCCTGGAAGCTGCGGTCTTAGCAGGCATGGCCTTGGATGCGCGGGATCGGCCCCAATCGGTGGCAGAGTGGCTAGATCTCCTTGATGAAACCGAATCGGGCAACGGTCGCGCTGGGGTATCGGCCATGACTACCAGTACCGTAGCAGTTCTCCCGCAAGCCCGCCCGATTATTCCGGCAACTCAACCAGAATTAGCTTCAGCCCGTAAATCTCGCTCACAACCGTCCTCCTCCCGCTCAATGTGGCACAGTCCTTGGTTTTGGTTGTTGGGAACCGCAATTGTGGGCAGTGGCATCGGGGCGGGCCTGGGGTTATGGCTACGACAACAAACCAGCATACCTGGCGCACCCCCCTTAATTCAGCAGGATGAATCCTTCCCGCCCACCCGCCCGCCGGTAACACCCCAACCCCCGGTCCTCGACCTTCCCCCACCCTTTGAGAGTTCTCCAACGCCCTCCTTGCCCAGTCCGGAAATATCCCCCCCCCTGCCGGAAGAGGAGACCCCTCGCCCAGAACTGCCTACCCCGACTCCAGATGGGAACGGGACTCCGGCTCCAGAAGTGACTCCAACTCCACCGAGTACAGAAACTCCACCCCCAGAGCCAGCCCCGAGCGTTTCACCAGAACCCATTCCGGTGGATCCCCCCAAACCGCCCCCAGCACCAGACCCCAAACCAGACCCACCAACGCCCGCCGCGACTGAACCGAAAAACCCAGGCAATCCCTAATCTTTTTGGGTTTTAGCTACTGCATCGGCGATGGGTTGATCCTGGCTGAATAATGTTGAGACTTTAGACGGGCACAGATGGCTGGACATAGTAAGTGGGCGAATATTAAGCGCCAAAAAGCTCGGGTTGATGCTCAAAAAGGCAAGATTTTTGCGCGCATTTCTCGAGAAATTATTGTCGCAGCCCGCCAGGGTTTACCGGATCCGGCCGGGAATTTTCAGTTGCGAACGGCAATTACTAAGGCTAAAGCAGCGGGGATTCCTCAGGAAAATATTGAGCGGGCCATTGCTAAGGGGGCGGGAACGTGGACAGGAGACGGCGGGGCCTGGGAGACCATTCGCTATGAGGGCTACGGGCCTGGTGGGGTCGCTATTTTGATGGAAGCAGTAACCGATAATCGCAATCGCACCGCCGCGGATATTCGTGCCGCCTTTAACAAATTTGATGGGAATTTAGGGGAAACGGGCTGTGTGGGCTGGATGTTCGAGCAGTGGGGAATGATTACCTTGCCATTGCCAGCCGATGAAGAGCAATTTTTAGAGGTGCTGTTGCAAGGGGAGACAGAGGAGTATGAACTAGTTACCGATGAAGAACTAGGCCAAACATTAGTTGCCGTCAAAGTGGCTCCCCTCGGATTGGCGAAACTAACCGGCCTCCTAGACGCGGCGGGCTATCCCATTGAGTCCTCAGAGTTACAGTGGCTGCCCTTGAACACAGTCCAAATTACTCAACCCGACCAGGCCCGGCAAATATTACGGCTCATGGATGCCCTTGAGGATTTAGACGATATGCAAACCGTAGCCGCCAACTTTGAGTTATGAACTTACACAAGCAGGTATAAATGGGCTGCTCTATACAAGAGGGATTGGGAGGGAAAACTCCTACAATGAGGGTGCATAGGGTGATTTTCTAAGTGGCTATGTCAATCCAGTTTCAGTTTCATCCTGAAAAAGCAATCGAAGCTACAGGAACCTTTCTAAAGCTCCATGGCCAGCCGATGAACTATCTAGGCTTGCTGAAGATGCTATATATGGCTGATCGTCTTGCGCTTCAACGGATCGAGCAACCCATTACTGGGGATCATTATGTTGCGATGGATTATGGCCCTGTGCTTGGTGGTGTTTACGATTTAATTAAAGGGCAACCCGTTGATCAGGCTTTACCTCGATGGTCTGATTTTATCTGCACCCAGAATAACAAATTTGTTTCGTTGATCAATGATCCAGGCAATGAAGATCTTTGTGAAGAGGAAGAGGAAATCATTCAGGAGGTTTATAAATCTTTTGGGCATCTTGATCCATTCGATGTCGCTGGGTGGACGCATACTCTTCCAGAATGGACAAATCCCCACGGCTGCCTAATACCAATTTCAGTAGAAGATGTTCTGAGGAATATTGGCAAAACGAATGAAGAAATACAACAAATTCAGAGAGAGGTGATTCGAGAAGCTTATCTAGATAGAGTCCTCCATGACCAACATCATTATTAATCTGGGAGATGCATTTTTGATCGATACACCTCCTAATGGTCAACATCTCTATATTGCAATTGCACAAACCACTGAAAATGATTATCTATTTGTAAATGTGACTACTAGAAGAAATAATTCAGACACCTCTTGTGTTCTGTTGCCAGGATCACAGGTGACAAGTTTTATTGTTCACGAATCTGTTATTGCCTATCAGTTTGCTCGTGAGATGAATGTAATTGAATTAGCTAGTCTCATAACTCCGGGTAGCCCTATCCCCAAAGGTGCCTGTTCTTCTGTGGTTCTTAGAAAAATTCAGCAAGGTGGCTTAGTTTCTAAGCGGTTAAAGAAACGATATAAAACAGCCCTCAAAGCTTTTTTAGGAATACCATAAACAAAGTTTATTGCTACCTGTGTAAGACGATGCAACTAGAGCGAGATGATTAATCTTGAGCCTTGACCTTCTCTGAGGAAACCCTTATTCCCGCGTGAGTAATCGCACCACCCCGCCATCAACCGCCATCCTCGCCCAAGAACAGTGGCTTTTTACCCCAGGCCCTGTCTGTGCCGATGCAATTCCCCTCATCTATGCCTTTCCTAATACCTACAGTGTCGGGATTACCAGTTTGGGCTTTCAAGTCGTCTATGGCCTGCTGCGCAAACACCCCGGCCTGGCCGTGAGTCGTTTATTTACAGACTTAGCTGAGTCGTTGCCTCGTGAGCCAAAGTTAGTGGGGTTTTCCTTTTCCTGGGAGCTTGACTACGGGAATATATTAAGTTTATTGGAGCAGCTAGAGATTCCAATTTGGAGCCAACAACGGCAGGTTAATCATCCCCTCGTTTTTGGCGGCGGCCCAGTTCTAACCGCAAACCCGGAACCCTATGCTGACTTTTTTGATGTTATTTTGCTTGGTGATGGGGAGGATTTACTCGAAAATTTTATCCAGGCCTATCGGTCAGTCCAATCTGCCCCCCGTTTAGAACAACTGCTTACCTTAGCCCAAGTGCCGGGAATTTATGTTCCTGGTTTGTACGAAGTTGTTTACCGGGAGCCAACTGGAACAATTGAGCGGATTCAAGGGATTCATCCTGATGTTCCAACGACAGTAGTTAAACAAACCTATCGGGGAAATACCTTAGCTGCCTCTTGCATTGTGACACCCCAGGCGGCCTGGGAAAACATTTACCTCGTGGAAGTGGTTCGTAGTTGTCCCGAACTGTGTCGGTTTTGTTTAGCGAGTTATTTAACCTTGCCATTTCGGACACCCAGTTTAGAGGGACTGATTCCGGTAATTGAAAAGGGCCTAACAGTGACGAATCGCCTGGGTTTATTAGGGGCTTCTGTGACTCAGCATCCAGAATTTGAAAGCCTCTTGGATTATTTGGGGCAATCCCAGTTTGATCATCTCCGTTTAAGTATTGCTTCGGTGCGGACAAACACGGTCACGGAAAAATTAGCCCGAACCTTAGCCAAGCGCGATACCCGCTCGATTACGATTGCCATTGAAAGTGGTGCCAGCCGCCTGCGGGAAATTGTGAATAAAAAACTAGAAAATGATCAGATTTGGGAGGCTGCTAAACAGGCCCAGGCCGGGGGACTTAAGGGGATTAAATTCTATGGCATGGTGGGTATTCCTGGTGAAATCCCGGCTGATGTGGCCGCCACCTTGGAGTTAATGCAGCAGTTGAAAAAAAGAACCCCCGGATTTCGCTTTACCCTCGGTTGTAGTACCTTTGTCCCGAAGGCCCAGACCCCATTCCAATGGCTGGGTGTTAATCCGCAAGCCCAACAGCGTCTGAAACAACTCCAAAAGGGCCTAGGACAGGTGGGGGTGGAATTTCGCCCGGAAAGTTATCAATGGTCGGTAATTCAAGCCCTGTTAGCGCGGGGAGATCGCCGCTTGAGTTCGGTCTTGGAAAGGGTGCGCCATTATGGAGATTCCTTGGGCAGTTATAAGCGGGCTTTTAAGGAATTAAAAAATAATCTTGGGGCCTGGGAGGATTATATTTTTACCGACTGGAACTTAGAGCGGGTTTTACCCTGGCACCATTTACAGGGGCCCTTACCCAGGCAAACTTTGGCCAATCATCTGACAACCGCCCAGGCCCTCATGTCTAGGAACCCAGATCAAAACTCAGAACAACAGATCTAGCCCTATAGCGTTACGCAGACTGTTCTGAGAGAGGAGAACTGTTAGAAGACTTCCCATAAATCATTTTCTAATTTGCCCCCACCTCACCCGAAATGAGTAAGGCTATAGCAGTCTGTCTTGATTTGCGAGAATGATTGTTATGCTGTAGAGATATAGCAATCCGTCTTCATTTGTGAGACTATTTGATCATGAATGCCCTTGGTAAGGAGTAGCCCTTCTTTAAGCCTAGGGTTAAGTCAAAATTTATCAGACACAAATAATCTTGGACTAATCTCACGAATCATTACTGTTTGCTATATGGGTGAGGCAGTAGTTTAGAAGTTATCTGTGGGGACAAGCTCCTTAAAAGTAAAGTATTGTTGAATTCACAATAAAGTTTAGGCTTCACACTAAGAGAACTGGACATGCCAGAAGACAGTCAAATTAGCAACATCCACTCTGAACTTCAAGAAGGAATGTCACTTGCCAAGTGCCGAAAATGTGGGTGTATGAAGGAAACGTTGGAAGATTTAGAATCCACGTTATCTTCCAACCTGGCTGACACCAACTCGGATTTGCTCAAAAATACTCAAAACTGGCTGGATCAAATGGAGCCAATTCAGTACCCCTGTATTGGATGCGCTCACTGTTTCCCCGCAGTGGCAACCAATTTGATTCATCAAGCCTTTCCTGAATCTGCTCAAAATGACTCATCGGGCTGCTCTTTTGAGATCCGAGAAGATGCTCGCTTCCCAGTTCCTGGTGAGTATTTTGCATTTTGTCATGGTGGAGATTGTCCAGTGGCAGTTTCAACTCTTGCTAGCGTTGGACTGGCTGAACAACTCGCAAACCTCAAACCCAGAGAACTCTGTATCGTTGGTAAAACTGAGACAGAAAACATTGGGATTGATAAGGTTGTTAAAAATATCGTGAGTAATCCAACCATTCGGTTTCTGCTGCTGACAGGAAAAGACTCTGAGGGACACTACAGCGGAAAAACTCTACTTGCGCTTGCTGCAAATGGGGTAGACGATCGGATGAAGGTAATCGGCTCTCCTGGCAAGCGTCCAATCCTGAAAAACGTTACTCATGAAGAAGTTGAAGTTTTCCGCAAACAAGTGCAGATTGTTGATCTGATTGACTGTGAGGATGTAGACCGAATCGTTGGGAAGATGAAGGAACTCTCCCAAGAAGAGTTTTCTTCATGTGGTTGCGCGAAACAGAGCAAAAAAGCTGAGGTGCTACAACTATCAGATGTATCCACAATTCAGGCAGAGCAGCCTACACGGTTTCGGATGGATAAAACAGGCTACTTTGTGATTCTTCCGAAATTAGAGAAGAGAATAATTTTAGCTGAACACTACTCCTATGACAACACCCTTTTGAGAGTCATCGAAGGTAATAGCGCCAGAAGTTTGTATTGGACAATTATTGAAAATGGTTGGGTCACTCAGTTAGATCATGCTGCATATTTAGGAGAGGAATTAGCAAGGGCAGAACTATCAATTCAACTAGGCTTTAGATATGTTCAAGACAAAGCTGTATTCCATGAAGAAAGATGATTGCAGCAGCCACGGCATAACAATCCGATTGAAGCAGACTGCTGAAAGATATTGGTGGTCATGCAAAAGTTATTTGTAGCCGCTCAACCGGAACGATCATCATGGGGCCTTGGTAAAGCGTTAGCCTCATTCATAACTCCTATAATCTAATCCGTTTGGAGCAAGAATAAGCTGCCCAAATTGGATGGTGATCACCTGGGTTATTACGGAGACTAACGCCTTAAGTTCGGAGATCTATTGTCAGTTGGCCCTAGGCAAATTGTTTCCATTCATCTTCGAGCATCTGCACCAGGCCTTGATCGCCCCGATTCCGAGCCACTTCCATGCGGTGTTCTAGGCTCTTGAGAATCCATTGCCGATGGGCATCACCCAGATTGACCCCTTGATGTTGAACTTTAACCGGGGTCGGCAGGGCCGGAACCACAACTTCAGCGGACTGAACAGCAGAACCATCGGTATTGTAAACAACACCTCGCCAGCAAAGCGTCTGGGCAGGAACTGATTTCAAAGGAGAAGTCACAATCCGAGCGATCCAGGCCGCCCCCCGATAGTTGCCCATGACATCCCCAGGGGTAGTGGTTACTTGGTTGTCTGGACGATCATAGGGAATACCACGATAAGTCAGTTTCATCTTAAAAACTCCCGAAAATTAATTTAATGGCTACAACAATCTCACCCTTTGACTTCGATTGCCTTCTTGAGGTTGCCAGCTTTGATAGGCTTAACTCTGGCTCTTTCTGTATCTAATTATACGGTTTTTTAGATAAGGTTGCCAAACCCTGACATTACATTTACAAAATTTCGTAATCTTGACAATCCGGGTTTTCAGGTTAGACATGGGGGTAGCTCCTCACCGGCCTGGAATCACTGTAGGATCGGGGCTAGTGGATGGAAATGTGCCGGTGATTGATCTCAAGCAGTTGCGGGAAAACCCGACAGCCATACAAGCCCAACTCAGCCGTCGCGGGACTTATGATCTCCAGGCCCCCTTAGACCTAGATACCCAAATCCGGCAACTGGAACAGCAACGCTCCCAACTCCAGGCCCGGAGTAATGCCATTGGAGCCGAAGTTGGGCAAAAAATTAAAAAAGGCACAGATCCCCAGGCCCCGGAACTCCAAAGCCTCCGTCAAGAAGCCAGCGAGATTAAACGCCAACTCAGCGAACTAGAACCCCAAGAGCGGCAACTGCGGGCGGATCTCGAGGCTTTATTATTGATCATTCCTAACCTACCCAGTCCGACTACGCCAATCGGGAGCGATGAAACGGAAAATGTCGAGATTCGCCGATGGGGGGATGACCTCAAACCGACCCATGCTGTGATTAACCACTGGGATTGGGGGGAAAAACGGGGCCTGCTGGATGTGCAACGCTCCGTTAAGGTGGCCCAAAGCCGGTTTGTAACGTTGATCGGTGCCGCTGCTGCCCTCGAACGCGCTTTGATTCAGTTCATGCTCAGTCGGCATACCCAAAACGGCTATGTGGAAGTTCTGCCCCCGTTTTTAATCAACAGTGACTCCCTCACAGGCACGGGGCAACTGCCAAAATTTGCCGAAGAAAGCTTTAAGTGTGCCGATGATGATCTCTGGTTGACCCCCACGGCTGAAGTTCCCGTCACCAACTTGTATCGAGACGAGATTTTGGCGGCTGAGGATTTACCCATTTACCACTGTGCCTATACCCCTTGTTTTCGGCGGGAAGCGGGCAGTTATGGGCGGGATACCAGGGGGCTGATTCGCCTGCATCAATTTAATAAGGTGGAACTGGTTAAGCTGGTGACTCCCGAAACCTCAGCCGCAGAACACCAGGCCTTGGTGCAGGATGCCACGGGGATTCTGGAAGCCCTTGAATTACCCTATCGAGTCATAGAACTGTGTACGGGCGATTTAGGCTTTTCGGCCAACAAATGCTATGACCTGGAAGTTTGGCTCCCCTCGGCAGGCTGTTATCGGGAAATTTCCAGTTGTTCTAATTTTGGTGAGTTCCAGGCCCGACGGGCAAAAATTCGCTATAAGGAAACGGGGAAAAAAGGCACCAACTTTGTCCATACCTTGAATGGCTCTGGCCTGGCGGTGGGACGAACAATGGCCGCAATTCTCGAAAATCATCAACAACCCAACGGCTCTGTGAAAATCCCTGAGGCCCTGCAACCCTTTTTGGGCCAAGCCTTTCTCTGAAACCGCCTCTTTAACCTGAGACCCTGCCCACAATGGATTTATTGCGTTCCTTACCCTTAGGGCTATACCTCGAACAACCCGTAACTTGGCTGCATCGGCTGGATCCACGCCTGAAGCTGGCCTGGTTAATGACTTTTTTACTCTCGCCGCTAATGGCTGATTCCCTCTGGCGATTGCTTTTAGTGGGGCTACTCTTACTCTTAACGGCATTGGCCAGAATCCCCTTGCGGGCCTTTGGGCGGCAGTTGGTCTGGTTAGTGGTGGTCGGGTCTTTAATTTTGGTGATTACCTCCTTCATGCCCGATGGTTTTGCCCTTAGTTACCAACCCCGCCAAATTACCCCCGAAACAATTCCCACCACCGACTACAACTATGTGCTTTGGAGTCATCCCCCCCTCTGGCCAGGCCAAGGGCCCCTGCAAATTACCCGCCGCTCCCTAGAATTGGGGATTCGCCTGAGTACCCTCCTGTTCACCTTGATTTATGGGACGAGTCTCTATTTACTGACAACTGCGCCTGAGGAAATTACGGCTGGCCTGGAAGCCCTGATGTTGCCCCTGCGGGCCTTCAAAGTGCCGGTGACAGAAGTAGCCTTGACCTTGACCCTATCCCTGCGCTTTATTCCCTTGGTCTTAGAAGAAATTCAAAACCTCGGGCGTTCGATTCGGACAAGGGCGATTGATTGGCGCAAACTGGGCCTGGGGGGGGCGATTAAAATCTGGGTGATGCTGGCCGGGCGGATTTTAGAGAATTTATTACTGCGGGCCGAACAGGTGGCGGGGGCGATGCAGGTACGGGGCTTTACCCAGGCCAGTGACTATCGGAATCAATGGCAAGCTCTCCAATGGCGGGGACGGGACTGGTTGGCCTTGGCCGTCATGGGCCTGGTCTTGGTCGGACGAGTTATGTTACCCAATTATCTAAAGTTGAGTTAAAAAGGTCTGAGTTTGTAAGGGTGACGGATCAACGACTTTGGCAAAATTTACCTTTAGAAGGGCGCACTGGCTCCGAAATCTTTGGACGACTTTTTTTAGACCAGGCCATTGCGGTTTTACTAGAAAGTCCTCAGGATAGCGACCAACCCCAGGCCCGGTATTCCATTTGTGCTGGTAATCCCCAACCCGGCCAGGCCTGGACTCCTGAACTTGGGCAAATCATCCCCTGTTTAGAACATCTTTTTGCCGCTACAACCTCAGAACTCCCTGATCATGTCCCAGCCCATTTACCGTTTATTGGCGGATGGTTGGGGTGGTTGGGCTACGACTTGGCCTGGGAAATTGAGCAACTCCCCTACACCCGACCCGACTCTCTCCCCCTACCCATTGCGTTTTGGTATCAACCTGCTTGTTTTGCTGTTTTAGATCATCATCAGGATCAACTATGGTTAGCGGCTGGGGATTCAGAAGGCTTAGAGGCGTTAACTCACCGGTTACTGGGTAGAGATGGTGATCAGCCCGGAGAATTAAAACAGTCTTCCCGTCCTCGGCCCAATTTAACGCCGCCCCAACTAGGTTTGAACCAAACAGACTATGAAGCCCGCGTCAACCAGGCCAAGCAATATATCCACGCTGGCGATATTTTCCAGGCCAACCTCTCTTTACGGTTTCAAGTCACGGGGCAAATCTCGGCCTGGTCTCTCTATCGACAACTGCAAACCATTAACCCCTCCCCCTTTAGTTGCTATGTCCAAACCCCTTGGGGCCATATTGTCAGTTGCTCCCCAGAACGCTTAGTGCAAGTCCACAATCAACAGGTACAAACCCGACCCATTGCTGGAACGCGCCCACGGGGCCAAGATGCTGCCACTGATGCCCAGTTAGGCCAAGAACTCCTCAACAATGCCAAGGAGCGGGCCGAACACATCATGCTGGTGGATTTAGAACGCAACGACTTGGGGCGAGTTTGTCAGTGGGGGACGGTGAATGTGGATGAACTCTTGGTGTTGGAATCCTATAGCCATGTGATGCATTTAGTCAGTAATATCCGCGGCCTCTTAAAACCAGGGATTGGTGGCCTGGATGTCATTAAAGCTGTGTTTCCGGGGGGAACGATTACGGGCTGTCCGAAAGTGCGCTGTCTCGAAATTATTGAAGAATTGGAACCAGTGCGGCGAAATTTATTTTATGGCTCCTGTGGCTATATTGATCGGCGGGGCCATTTGGATTTGAATATTCTCATTCGCACCCTATTGGTAAATGCTGACCAAACCCAGGCCTGGGGACAAATTGGGGCGGGTATTGTCGCCGATAGTGATCCCAGGCGCGAATGGGATGAATCGTTGCAAAAAGCCCAAGCACTTTTCCAGGCCCTCAAGACTGCCACCTGACCTATTTTTTTTTAAATTGTGCTTAAATCCCCATGAACCTAGTTGCCCACACCCGCCTTAATCCTGCTCCAGACCAAGCACCGAGTCTTTTTCTCGCCCTCACGGCCACAGAACGGACTAAATCGCGCCATTGGTTTGTCACTACCACTGGAGAGCGTGTTTTTCTGCAATTACCTCGGGGGACAGTTCTGCGGGATGGGGACTTACTCCAGGCCGAGCCAGCAACCACCATTGCCGAGAATCAGACCGCAGCGATTATAGTTGGCATCCAGGCCCAGGCCGAACCCGTCTTAACGATCACAGCCCCCACTGCCCTGGAACTCCTGCAAGCGGCCTACCACCTCGGCAATCGCCATGTCCCCATCGAAATTCAACCGACCTATTTACGCATTGGCCCCGATCCTGTTTTAGAAAAGCTCCTGATCCAACGGGGACTAAAAGTTGAAGTAGGGTCGCATCCCTTTCAGCCGGAATTGGGAGCCTATCATTCTGGACATGAGCATCACCCCCATTAGGAATCAAAAGCTGGAATATCACTCGAAAAACTCTTAAAATCACTCTACAAACAGGATATAAAAGTCTAATGAATTTAACAGGAATACAATACATTATTCTCACTACTTATCAATTTATTGATGTTGCTCGATTTGCAATATTAGACCCTGAAACTGGAACGCTATGGATAGATTTTTTTCCACCGATTACAATCGTGATAGGAATATTGCCAGATGGTAACTTAGTTAGCGCAGGTAGTGATTATGACTAAAACCAATACTAAGCAAGAAAAAGAAAAGATGAAGGCCTTATTCCAACTTGGAGAGCAACGGGCGCGAGCAGCCGGCCATACTGGCTTTATTTACATGAATGACTGGCTCTCAGAAAACGAACAGAAACAGCTTATTACCACCATACGCGCATTACCTCAGACAATGGCTCCTAGACTACCTGGCCTGGCAGAATAAACGTTCAGACTCCCCCTAATTTTCAAGAATTCGTTACCTAAAGCACTTAACTTAATTGAAAGAATAGGTTACAACTGAGTCAGACAATGTTAAGTTGCTTAAAGTTTTGGCTATTTTCCAGGCCTGGAGTGGTATGAGCAAAACGTTACATCATGTGGTGATTGTTGGCGGTGGGTTTGCCGGGTTGTATGCAGCCAAGTCCCTCGGTAATGGGCCTGTTAAAGTCACTCTGATTGACAAACGCAATTTCCACCTCTTTCAACCCCTCCTCTACCAAGTGGCCACGGGCAGCGTTTCGCCGGCCAATATTTCCTCACCCTTACGCTCGATTCTCAGGGGTTACAAAAATGTCCAAGTCCTCCTCGAAGAAGTGATTGGTTTTGATCCCCAGGCCCAGACCTTGAAAACTAAAGGCAAAGAACTGCATTACGACAGCTTAGTGGTGGCCACCGGGGTAAGTCATCATTACTTTGGCAATGATCATTGGCAACAAACAGCCCCAGGCCTGAAAACGGTTGAAGATGCCCTAGAAATGCGCCGCCGGATTTTTATGGCCTTTGAAGCTGCCGAAAAAGAACCGGATCCCGTCAAACGCCAGGCCTGGTTAACCTTTGTGATTGTCGGGGGTGGCCCCACAGGTGTTGAATTAGCCGGAGCCATTGCCGAGTTGGCCTATGCCACATTGAAACAGGATTTTCGCAATATTGACACCGGAGAAGCCAAGATTTTACTCCTTGAGGGCCTGGATCGGGTCTTGCCCCCTTACCCCGAAGATTTGTCTGCCAAAGCCGAGGCCTCTCTGACTAAATTGGGCGTGACTGTCAAAACCCGCACCCTCGTTACCAACATTACCGATGAGATTGTCACCACCAAACAGGGGGAAGAAGTAGAGAAAATTGCCGCACAGACGATTCTCTGGGCCGCGGGTGTGAAGGCCTCTGGATTAGGGCGGGTCTTGGCCGAAGCTACGGGGGCGAGTTTAGACCGTGTGGGGCGGGTGATTGTCGAGCCGGATTTGAGCTTACCCAACTATCCAAATATTTATGTGATTGGGGATTTGGCCCACTATGCCCATCAAACTGGTAATCCTCTCCCCGGCATTGCCCCCGTTGCCATTCAAGAAGGGGAATTTTTAGCCAAATATCTGCAAGCTAAAGTCCAAGGGGAAGCCCTACCTGCCTTTAGTTATAGCGATTCTGGCAATCTAGCTGTGATTGGGCAAAATGAAGCGGTGGTGAATCTTTGGGGGTTGAAATTGACTGGCCCCCTGGCCTGGTTGATCTGGGTCTTTGCCCACATTTATTACCTGATTGAATTTGATCATAAGTTAGTCGTCATGACCCAATGGGCCTGGAGTTATTTCACCCGCAATCGGGGAGCAAGGCTAATTACGGGGGAAGATGGGCGGGTTAATCAAGACATGGAACCCCTGGCAGCTATCCCAGAGCAAGTGGGCAAAGCCTGACCCTCTCTCACTAACCACGGCAATTTAAGAATAGGCCAGGATCACTGCACCGGAATCACCTGAGTTTGAACTCGCCCGGAGACAATCACCTCTTGTTTATCTAACCAACCCACCGCCTCAGTTCCTTTGACCCGCAGAAAGGGGGTTTGCTGCTGATAAAATACATTCCCCAGCGCATTGACTTTCTGAGTTGGCAAAAACCAGGTGAGTTGATCGGCGTTGAGTTGGGCTGGATTTTGGGTTCGATTGAGTTGGACTTGCCCCCGTAATTCAACTCGTTCTTGAGCCAGATCCATGCGGCCGGCCTGGGCCTGGGCGGTCAGGGTTTGACTGGGGCTAAAAATCTGGAGCGGTGCCTGACTAGAAATTTCCTGCTGCTCAACCCGCCACATTAAGGCATTGCCGGCCACCTGGACATCGGGATTCACCAGATTCACTTGGGCTTGTTCCCGTAAGGTCAGGACTTTCTCGGTTAAATTCCAGGCCAGTTCTGCCCCAACGGCCCGCTCCCCCATATTGGGCCCCTTGATCCGTTTGACTTCTACCCCCCGCAGTTTTTGATTAGTCAGGGAACCGGCGATCAGTTGGGCTTCGTTCACATTCCACAAAAGCACCTGGGCCGTCAGTTGCAAGTCTTGGAAATCTGGACGTTGGGATACCACTTGGACATTCTGTTGGGCCCGTACCTGCTGGGTTTTACTATTGGCGGTGATCTCTTTGGCGGTCAGGGTAATTTTCGGATAGCGGATCTGGGGATTTTGGCGGGCCAGGAGTTGGTTTTGATTGGGCTGCCAAATAAATTCTCGGCCGACTAAGACGACTTGATTGCGTAAGTCCTGTACTCTCACCGGCCCATTCAGAATCAGTTGGGTTTGTTGCTGCTGTACCCGGGCCTGGGGGGTGGTGAGTTTATAAACAGGTTTGCCCGCGTTTAAGAGTTCGCCTTGGACATTTTTGAGGTGGGCAACTTTGCGATCCGGGCTATAGGTGGCCGTTTCCGCTTGAATTTTCCAAAGCAGTTCTCCCTTGGGATTGGTTTGGCGCAGAACAAGATTTCGGAACTTAACGCCCCCTTCCACTTCAGTCTCAATAGGGGAATCTGTGGTAGAAGTGCTTTGACCCCAATGACAGCCGGCCAATGCCCCCACCAGGCCAGTCACCAAGAGCACAGAAAGGATGAGGGACTTAGCAGCAGAGGGATGGCCACCAGCCTTTTTAGGGTGTTTCCATGTCTTCCGGGCGTTTGGGAGATAACCAAGGTTCCGAAACAACATCAGGGGTGGTCACTCCAGAGAGGGGACGATAGGTATAGGCCGGGCGGGGGGCTTTTTGAATGTCCTCCCGAATTGTATCGAGATCAATGTAGCGATCGGAAACATTAATCAGGGTATCGCTGGTCATTGAACGCAAACTGACAACCTCGACCCGCGCCCCTCGATAGCTAATGGCATCTACGGCATAGGCCAAATCCCCATCCCCACTCACTAAGATTGCCGTATCGTAGCAGCCGACCAGGGACATCATATCGACGGCAATTTCCACATCCAGATTCGCTTTTTTGGAGCCGTCTGGTAACTGCACCAGTTCCTTAGAAACAACCCGATAGCCATTGCGGCGCATCCAGAGGAGGAAGCCTTGTTGTTTTTCGTTAGTGGAGTCAACCCCTGTATAAAAGAAGGCCCGAAACAGCCGCGACCCCGCTGTCAAGCGACAGAGAAGTTTGGAATAGTCAATCTCAATTCCGAGTTGCAGGGCCGCATAGAATAAATTAGAACCATCAATGAAAATGGCTACCCGACCGCGATTCTCTAGAACCTGCTCAGGAGTGTAAATGACCCCTTGCTCTGGTGTAATCATTAAAACGATGTTATCCTCAATTTCAAAAAAGAAAATTTTATAGTATAAATACTCACTCCAGCCTAGCTCAAACTCTCATTTGTTGGGGGCAACTTAGGCTACTGGGGTTTCTGGGGCGACTAATTTCTGAAATACAGGCTCGGGTGGGGCGAGGGCTTGTCCAGGCCGGAGGATGCCCCAGGCTTGATGAGATCCTAAATGTTGCAATGTTTCTGGGTGATTAAAATCTATGCCATAGCCCAGTTGTTGATAGATTTTGCTCGCTGTATTGGGAATAATCGGGGCGAGTAGATAGGCTGCCAACCGCACCGCCTCTAGAACGGTATAGAGGATTTCAGCAACTTGTTCTAGCGCACCTTTTTTATATAAGCTCCAGGGGGCCTGATCATCGAGATATTTATTCCCTGTGCGGGCCAAGTTCAAGGCGGTTTGACACACCAAGGTGAAGTTTAAGTCTCCATAGGCATTGTTCACCGTTTCTCCCGCCGTTTTACCCAAGATCACCAGGGGATGTTCAGGACTGAGGCTGCCCACATTAATCTCTGGAACCTTGGCCTGGCAGTATTTTCCGGCCATTTTCAAGGTGCGATTCAAAAGATTTCCCAGATCATTGGCTAAATCGGCATTGACAATATTGATAAATCGCGTTTCGGCATAGTCCCCATCCCGGCCAAACTCAATCTCTTTCATGAAGTAATACCGGACAGCATCGGCCCCAAAGTTTGCAATCAGGTCATAGGGATTGAGGGTATTCCCCAAACTTTTCCCCATCTTCTGCCCGTCTTTTGTCAAAAAGCCATGGGCAAAGACCCGGTGTGGGAGAGGCAATTCGGCAGACATTAACATCGCAGGCCAATAGACGGCATGAAAGCGGAGAATATCTTTGCCAATCAGATGTAGGTTAATTGGCCACCAGGTTTTGAGGGCATTTTCTAAGGTCGGGGCCTGGTCGGGTTCCAACAGGGCAGTGACATATCCCAACAGGGCCTCAACCCAAACGTAAATGGTATGGCTAGGATCAACCGGAATGGGAAAGCCCCAGTTCATATTCACCCGAGAAATTGAAAAATCTTGCAGGCCCCCTTCCACAAAGCTGAGGACTTCATTGCGGCGGCTAGGGGGTTGGATAAAGTCTGGCTTGGCCTGGTAGTGGGCTAAGAGTGCTTCTTGATAGCCAGATAGTCGAAAGAAATAATTGCGCTCATCTCGCCATTCCACAGGCCGGTTGATATGGATCGGGCAATGTTGATTGGGCAGTAATTCCCGTTCTTCCTTAAATTCTTCGCAATCTACGCAATACCAACCCTGTTGTTGTCCGAGGTAAATATCCCCCTTTGCCCAAACCCGTTGAAAAAATTCCTCGACAATTTGGGCATGGCGGGGATCCGTAGTGCGGCTAAACCGGTCGTAGTGAATATCCAATTTTTGCCATAGGTCTTGGAAGCCAGCCGCAATTTGATCACAATGGGCCTGGGGGGAGCGGTCTAATTTCTCGGCAGTCCGTTGAATTTTTTGCCCATGTTCATCGGTGCCCGTAATCAACAGAACCTCTGCCCCCTGTAAGCGATAAAACCGGGCTAGAACATCGGCGGCAATCGTGGTGTATGCACTACCAATGTGGGGGAGATCGTTGACGTAATAGAGGGGAGTGGTCAGGGCAAAGCGAGTGGGGCCAGCAGACATGAGCTAAAAATTGCCGTGATTAAGTTTTCTTCGATCCTAGCTTGTTTTGGGCGGGGGCTGCAGATGTGCCTAGGTGGAGAGCAGCGCAAACGCATACCCAAAGAAATAAAGATGGGAATGTACCAAAGAAATGGGATACAAGCCCCGCACTTTAGGGCGGCTTTGTTACAATCGGGACAGGAAATCTGCCACATCGCCAGAGGCTCACGTCTTAGAACGGAGGAACCTGGAGGATCAGGGCAAACAACAGCGGTGGGACACATCGCAAAGAACTCTTGTGGAGGGCAAAGTCTTGAGACTCCCTGTGAAACAAGGAATCCTAGCCCTGCTTTGCACGCAAGCTATAGGGCGGGGAGGATGTCAAAAGAGTGTTTCCTCAACTGGGTCTAATCAGTCGCTCAACTGAATGAGGGGAAAATTATCACTATTGATGGGGAAACAGCGCGTCACACCGACAACTGGGGCGGGAAAAAAGGAGCCATACTGACCAGTCAGAAAAATCAGATGGTGATTGCGTTGGCAAAGCCTGCCGTAGGCGTTGGGAGCACAAACTTTTGCCCAAGCGGTGCGTAGCCATTGGGGAATTAAGCATCAACGCCATTGGGTCTTGGATGTGGCCTTGAGGAAAGGGCATTCATGCATTTGCAAAGACCATACCCCTGAAAACGTTGCTTTGATTCGACATAGAATTCTCAACCTCTTCCGACAAAATCCCTCGACCCAGGTCGGACTGGAGTCAAAACGACCGGGATTAAATTCCCTGTCTTCGGTGTTTCATCTGCCAGCCCCAGAACTGGTATGGACAGTTAAGGTGTCAGCTTGTTATTTGATTTTGGAAATTTGGAGGTTCATTCAGACATGGGACAATCACCAGTGAAAGATTTTTTCAGTGAATAACCCAGGCCTGATCCGCTTGGGTCTTTTTTTAGGCTTTATCAAACCAGGCCAGTCAAATTACAGCCACTGATCTCACCTATACCCCGAAACCCCAAGGGAATCCCGATGGCGTGATCATTGATTTCTGCCTGGGGACGATTACCCTGAAAACATCGGAATCCGAACCAGAGTCTGACGTTGATAGTCCCGCTGACCCTAGCCCCGATTTATACGATTTTCCAGGGTTAACCCGTGTCCATTTGAGCGCGCCTGCGATTAATTGGCAGCCGGATTTGCAAGGCCTGGAAACCACAATATTGCGCCGCCGTTCGACCCGTTCCTATACAGGAGGTTCAATCACCCAGGCCCAGTTGGCTCAAATCTTAGACTTTGCCTACCACCCCGAACATTATCAAGCCCAAGGATTAGATGCCGCCCCAGATTATTTTGGCCTGGACTTGATTAAGACTTTTGTCGCCATCTCAGGAGTGCAAGGGTTAGAAGCGGGATGTTATTACTACGCGCCCCAGTCCCAGGAACTCCGGCAAATTCGCTTCAAAAATTTCCGGGCCGAACTCCACCACCTCAGCTTAGGACAAGACTTAGGCCGAGATGCTGCTGCGGTTGTCTTTCAGACGGCCAACTTAGCCGCTGCTATTACCGCTCATGGGGAACGCGCCTATCGCTACCTCCACCTGGATGCGGGCCATTTAGGACAACGCTTAAACTTAGCAGCGATGCAGTTAAATTTAGGAGCCAGTGGCATTGCCGGATTTTTTGATGATCAGGTGAATGAAGTCTTGGGGATTCCGGTGGATGATGCCGTTTTGTATTTAACCACCTTGGGAGTTCCCGCCTAAAGCCCATGAAATTAACGACTCGTGGTCATTACAGTGTTAAAGCCTTGTTGGACTTAAGTTTGCGCCCTAATTTTGGCCCTGCTTCCGTACGCGAGATTGCCCAACGCCAAGACCTGCCAGCTCCCTACTTAGAAAAGTTATTGATTGCAATGCGCCGGGCTGGCCTGGTTCATTCCCTGCGCGGGTCTCAAGGTGGCTATCAATTGGCCCATCCCCCCAGCAACATCTCCCTTGGGCAAATCCTCCAGGCCGTCGGTGAATCGATCCAGCCCCTATTTTTAGAGGATGTCCCCCCAGATTTAGCTGCTGCGGATTGGGTCACAGTCAGCTTATGGAAACGCCTGCATCAAAAACTGCGCGAGGCACTATTTAATATTTCTCTAGAAGATTTATACTATGATGCCCGCAGTTGGCAAGCTGCCCAAGGAGAAAGTGCCAGTTTTGTCGTTTAAGATTTAAATGATCCAAAAATTCTCATCTCAGAGTTTGTATTGCATGACGCTAAAGCCTCTTTAAAGACCAGGTTTAGAGCGCGATGAATATATTCCGTCCATGATTCAGAAGTGGGTTCAAAGATGAGTGCATAAAGCATAATGCTACTCATAATGTCAAAAATTAAACCACTATCTAAATCTGGCTGAACTTCATCTCTGGCTTTTGCCCGATCTAGCACAACTGCAAAGGCTTCCCGTCGCGGTTTCATATATTTAGACCAGTATATTTTTGCAAACTGAGAATTACTCGAAGCACTGCTAATAATCATGGCAGCAGTTTGTCGTCCCAAAGGGTTGAGAGTAATCTGTGCTGCATTTTCAATTAATTGATCCAGATCACTCCAGAAATAACCTGTATCTGGAATGACAATATCTTGCCGAAAGCTCTCAATTGCATCTGCAACTAATTCTTCTTTAGTTCTGTAGCGACGATAGATGGTGGTTTTACCGACTCCCGCCCGGGCCGCAATTGCATCAATCCTGATCGCATCAAAACCAACTTCTCCTAGCAATTCAGTGGTCGCTTTCAAAATGGCCTGATGAGATTCAGCACTACGGGGCCTCCCCGGAGATTTTTTATTCATTCTGTCTCTGTATGTTAGGATTAATTACGAAACTAAGTCGTATCGAAATATCATGGGTAAACTTCCTTGTCCATCCTACATGGATAGAAATAGCACGCAAACGCTCCGGGAAGGGTTGGCAGAGTATTATGCGTCTAACCCCCATATCACGCCTCCCGATACTCAGCCACCCGAGTTTGCCAAAATCTTGCTGGCTCACGATGTTGGTCATGTCATTTATGGCTGTGATACAGGAATGTATGACGAACTGAAAATTTTGCCCCTATTTTGGTGGACAAGTGAGTGTACTTTTCAGCAGTTTCGGGAAATGAGAAGCACACCTGCCGTAGATGTGATGTACGATGACATGATCAAGGAGAAGGGGGTGCTTTGGCTTTATGGAGCCATTTTGAAAGTCCTGCCTTTACTTATTCCGGAACTCATCGCAACCTGGTTCAAAACTCGTAAGTGGCAAAAGCGCGTTCCTTTTCTCGAATTTGAGCCATTACTGGATCAATCTCTGTTACATATTCGGCAAGAGTTTGATTTACTGCAGTTTATTAAATAAGTATTTTGTGTAAAAATGATAATCTGTTAGCTCTAGAGAAAATGCTGAAACTCAAAATCTGTGGACTGACCCAGGCCCCGCAAGCTGTTGCCATTGCCCAACTCGGTGTCGATGCCATTGGGTTTATTTGTGTCCCCAGTTCTCCCCGCTATATTGCCCCAGGCCAGATCGGGAACATCATTACCCAACTCACCGAGTTTCCTCAGCTCTTAACGGTGGGAGTTTTTGCTAATGCAGAACTCGAGACTATCAATGATACTGTCAATACTTCCGGGATCAACACCATTCAACTTCACGGGCAAGAGTCACCAGAATTTGTGACAGCCATCAGAGCCAAATTTGCCAATCACACCTTAATCAAAGCCTTACGCATCAAAGATCAAGCCAGCTTAGACCAGGCCCAAGCCTATGCCCCTCTTGTTGATATTTTGCTCTTGGATGCCTATCATCCTGAACAACTCGGCGGTACCGGCCAGGCCTGGGATTGGAATTTACTCAGCCATTTTCAGCCCGAATGCCCCTGGTGGTTAGCAGGAGGATTAACCCCCAATAATGCCTCCTCTGCCATCGCTCAAACCCAACCTGATGGCATTGATTTATCCAGTGGCGTTGAACACTCTCCGGGCAATAAAGACTTGGCTAAAGTTCAGGCCCTAATGCGTGCTTTAGAGAACCCATTTGCCTTAATCCCCTTCTAACCGCGTTTCCAGGCCGACAAACCAGGATGAGCGCAGAATCCCCAAGGTTAGCCCCACGGGTAACACAACAAAAAAGCCAAGAATATTCGCAGCAAAGACAAATGCTTCCCCCGTAAAGAACCCCGCCTGCCATTGTTGCCAGGCCAGCACCCCCAAGATTCCCAAGGCAATGGGTAAACTAATCAAGGCCAGGTTTGAGGGTCGCCGCCACTGCAAATTGAATGGTTGCCGTATCCATGCCGCCCCGCCTCGAATTAGCCAATCTCCCAAATGGAGGACAATCCCCGGCCGGAGCAATTCTCCCCCCCACAGAATGAGAAACATGATCCACACCCAAGCCTGGCCATGGTTAAGTTTGTGCAGCAGGAGGAAAAAGAGATTGTAGCTAATGCCAAAGGGAAGATAAAGTAGCAGAATCGGAAAACCTAAGAATCCCGTAGGAACTCGGATCAAAGACCCAGAGAACAGGCCATGGGCAACCAGACTCACGCTGTACATGAGATAGAAAACCCCACCATAGAGGGCAATGGTTCTAAGATGGCTGGCCTGGTAACGCTGGCAGAAATGAGCTAACAGAACCACTGGCAGAACCCACAAAATAAAGTAGCCGCCCATTGCCCCCTGAAATTGGGTGAGAACAAATCCCACGAGAATCAACAGCAAGAGAATTTTATCCTTGCTCTTCCTTGCCACCCATTGATACACGCCTGTGCCCAGGCCAATTCCGGCAAGATAGATCAAACCTAGGCCAACAATCTGCCACTGCCCTCGAATATTGACTTGGTGAGGCGGTAAACCCAGGGCCTGGTGCATCCACTGCACGGTTTGGGCAATTAATTCTGGGTCATAGGGGGCGTTGGCGTGTTCCGATGTGGTTGAAATAACTAAATTTCTGGCAGTTCCTTTGACAAAATTAGACCTGGGAGAGATGGCAGCGTTAAACAGGGCCTGGGTCACGGGAACCGGATTTAACTGCTCATAAACCCCAATCCCCACCATGAAATTATTAGGTGTATCTGGAGTTGCTTCCCCGCCAATCCCCAACAGCACCGTAGCCCGAATTTTGGGATCACCAGAACCATAGATTAAGGCTGTGGTTCCGCCCATGGAATGACCGGCCAACCCCAAACGCATTGGATCAAATATCCGTTGCTTTTTCACCCAGGCCATAATCTGCTCAAGATCCGTTTGATTATCGGCTTGACTAATTTCCCGTGGATAAGATTCGCCTTGCCCGCCAAAGTCAAACGTCACAGCTGCAATTCCCTGATTGGCCAGTTCAAGAGCTAACGGCTCCATCGTCTCTTTTTGCGAGGAAATCCCATGACAGAGAATCACGGTGGGGTAAGGGGATTGAGTATCGTTAGGCAAATAGTAGCGACCGACTAATTCCTGATTAACGGGCCCAAGCACTTGAAAGGAATGGCCCTCAATCTCAAAACGAGTCCCCCACCACAAGGCTATGCCGAGAGCTAACAACAGCAACCAAACCTGAGTGATGCGATTCAACATCTATAGTCATTTCGCTTAGGAATGGAACACAAAAAAGCTTGAAACCGTTACGAGCGTTACTCTTGAGTATCTCACCTTTAGCAGAAATGACGATAAGTGATTCCACAGCTAGAGCAGATACAGCCAAGTCTATAAAAAAAGACCCCCACAAAATTATGGGAGCCTCAATCAATCAATTAGATTTCTAAACTCAGATCATCACTAATCCAAGCTAGGCATAGAGAGAACAGCTTCAGTTTCCCGTTCAATCCCTTTCTCAAACCCAGCCGCCGCAGCCCGAGCCCGACCCGCATGCCAGAGGTGGCCAACGAGGAAGAAGAAGCCCAAGACAAAGTGGGAAGTAGAGAGCCAAGACCGGGGCGAAACAAAGTTCACTGAGTTGATTTCAGTAGCCACACCACCGACAGAGTTCAAGGAACCCAACGGCGCATGGGTCATGTATTCAGCCGCCCGGCGAGCTTGCCAAGGTTGAATATCGTTCTTGATTTTATTCAAGTCCAAACCATTGGGGCCACGCAGCGGTTCTAACCAAGGGCCACGGAAATCCCAGAAGCGCATGGTCTCACCACCAAAGATGATTTCCCCAGACGGAGAGCGCATCAGATATTTACCCAAACCAGTCGGGCCTTGAGCCGAGCCGACATTAGCACCGAGTTTTTGGTCACGAACCAAGAAGGTCATGGCCTGGGCTTGAGACGCTTCGGGGCCTGTGGGGCCATAGAATTCGCTTGGATAAGCAGTGTTATTGAACCAAACAAAACAGCAGGCGATAAAGCCCATCAGGGACAAGGCACCCAAGCTGTAGGAGAGGTAAGCCTCACCCGACCAAATGAAAGCACGGCGGGCCCAACCAAACGGCTTCGTCAGAATGTGCCAAATCCCACCAGAAATACAGATAATACCCAACCAAATATGGCCGCCAATAATATCTTCCATGTTGTCAACACTAACAATCCAGCCATCACCTCCAAAAGGAGACTTCAGGATGTAGCCAAAAATAATAGCTGGATTTAAGGTGGGGTTAGCAATGACACGGACATCACCACCACCGGGGGCCCAGGTATCATAGACACCGCCAAAGAACATGGCCTTTAAGACCAAGAGCAAGGCACCAATACCCAAGACAATCAAGTGGAAGCCAAGAATGGTAGTCATTTTGTTCTTGTCTTTCCAGTCATAACCAAAGAAAGAAGAATATTCTTCTAAGGTTTCTGGACCACGCACGGCATGATAGATACCGCCAAAGCCAAGCACAGCCGAGGAGATTAAGTGCAAGACACCCACCACAAAAAATGGGAAGGTATCCACGACTTCTCCACCAGGCCCCACGCCCCAACCCAGGGTGGCAATGTGCGGCAGGAGAATTAACCCTTGCTCATACATCGGCTTTTCGGGGATGAAGTGAGCCGTTTCAAACAAGGTCATGGCTCCGGCCCAAAAGACGATCAGGCCAGCGTGGGCAACGTGGGCACCCAACAATTTGCCAGAGAGATTGATTAAGCGAGCATTACCGGCCCACCAGGCGAAACCAGAGGATTCCTGATCCCGATTGGTGGCAAAAATTGAATTACTAGAGAGCGTTACCACGGGGGAGTACCTCTTCGGGGAAGATAAAGTTTTCATGGG